>JBGPNU010000192.1:0-6813 GCA_041487675.1 Binatus sp. (SeqCode) | reverse complement strand
GCGGCTGTCGTGCGGTTTGAATTGCGACGACCGGCAGCAGAATCGTCCAGGGCATAAAGCCCGCGAGCAAAGCCAGTTCCATGTAATAGAATGGATGGAGGTGGCCTTCGTGGAAATCGTTGCCGCCGGCGAAGCGAAGAACATTTTCGGCGAGAATCTGCTTGCGGAAGAAACCCGGGCCGCCTTCAATATATGCGGCGAGGTACCATCCTCCGGCCAGAACGAGCACGACAATTGCGCCACGGATGAGAGTCATCCGGCGAAGAAAGTTCCATCGCTTTTCGATCGCGATCCAAATCAGCGCGACCGCTCCGGGAAGAATCAGCCCGATCGGCCCCTTGGTCAAAACCGCAAGTGCGATCGCTACGTAGAGCAGCATCCGGCGGCGCGTCAGTCCCTCGGCCATGAGAATGAATTCGAAGAACGCGACTTCCATGAAGAAGGTCAGCGTCATATCGACGCGCGCGCCAGTCGCGGATTGCAGATACTGAAAAGTGGTCGCAAGGATCAACGCGGCGATTAGCGCGATCACGTCGTCGAACAGCCGGCGGACGTAGAGGTAGCAAACGATCACTCCGGCGATCGCGAGGGAGGCGGACGGCAGGCGCACCGAGAATTCGTTGACGCCACCCGCGACCAGCGAGACCAGTGCGGCGAGCCAATGCATCAGAAGCGGTTTGGAGGGGATTTCGATGCCCGCGCGCTGCGGGAGGATCAGTCCGCCGCCGTGAACGATAGCGAAGACGGTCACCGCCTCGCGCGGTTCGCCCTTGGTGTAGAGTGGATAGCCGCCGAGGTTCAGTAGATAGAGCGCGACGCCGACGATCAGCAGGATCGGAACGGCGTGACGTGATTCCGCGAGATAGCAGAGCCATCGCGGAGGCTCCGCCATGGGCGCGGTGGCAACGGCGGCGGGCAACGTATCGGCAGATGACGCGGCGCCGGGTTGATGCGGCTTAAATCCGCCTATTTGGGTAGTTTCCTCTCCGGGTTTCATTTGGAACGCGCGCGCATTTGCGTCGCGCCGTCATTTGCAACGCGCCTCGCTCCGAATAACATACCGGCACGAGGGTAAATAAGCAGGGTCCGGCGGCGCGAAATTCGCACCGCCCGGCTCTTGAAATCTTGAAGTCAGAGCGCGACAGGAGCTTGGTACCGTGAGACTCGAAAACAAAGTGGCGATAGTAACAGGATGCGCGCGCGAGCGCGGAATCGGGCGGGCGATCGCGATGCGGCTTGCGCAGGAGGGCGCGCACGTCGTGGTGGCGGACTACTGCCGTTCGATGCCTGAGTATCCGGATGCGAAGTTCGGCCAGATGGAGGAACTCGAAAGTGTCGCGGCGGAAATCCGCAGCCTCGGGCGGCGAAGTCTCGCGGTCAAAGTCGATGTGACCGACGAAGCCGAAGTAGCCCAGATGGCGGCAGCGGCGATGAAGGAATTCGGCCGGGTGGATATTCTTTGCAACAACGCCGGTGGCGGAGTCGGTGGCGGCCCGGTGATTCAGCAGACGCTGGATTCATGGAATCGCACAGTCGGCGTCAATCTGACCGGAACGTTTCTATGCGCCAAGCACGTTGCGCCGAAAATTATCGCGGGCGGGCGCGGAGGCAGGATTATCAACACCGCGTCGATCGCCGGAAAACGCGGCGGCCCGATGATGGCGGCATACTCGGCGGCCAAGCATGGCGTGATCGGGCTCACCCGAAGCCTCGCGCTGGAACTCGGCGCGTTCAAGATCACGGTCAACGCGGTATGCCCGGGATTCGTGGAGACGCAACTCTTTGAGGGACTGATCAACATGGTCGGCTCGACGCGAAATATGAATCGCGAGCAGGTGCTCAAGACGTTCGTGCAACAAGTGCCGATGGGCCGGATGGAGACCGGCGAAGATGTCGCGAACGTGGTTGCGTTTCTCGCGTCGGAAGACGGCGGATATATGACCGGGCAGGCGCTCAATATCTGCGGCGGTGTGGAGGTGCACTGAGCCAGGCGCAAGAGCCAGCGATTCAGTATTCGTTTTTGATGCGGACCCGGCTCGCGTCGTCGTAGAGATATACGTCGGACGGATTTTCGTCGCGGGTTTTCTTGTGCGAGCCGTCGCAAAACGGCTTGTTCTTCGAAAGTCCGCACGCGCAGATGTAAATCGGCAGTTCGGTGCCTTCGGCAACTTCGTAGGGGGAATTTTTTTCGTGTCTGACAATTCGCGCCATGAATAATTCCTCGGGTTAAATTTCAACGCCGCGCACAAAGATTCGGAGTGCCGCGGCTCTAGTGGGTCACTAAAGTCCAGGCGGCGCGGAGAGTCAAACGGCGAGACTCGCGCCGAGGTTCAAAGATCAGATCAAGGGTTCGTGGATCGCCTCGGCCGCTTCGGAAGCCGGATGCTTGCGATGCGGATCTGCGCCGAGGACGAGAGCGACGACGCCGCTTACCGAGATCAGGATGCCGATCACCTCGCGCGTGGTCGCGCGCTCGCCGAGAAATATCACGGCGAAGAGAATCGAAAGTATAGGGATACCGGGCACGACCAGCGCCGTCGTCCATGCCAGCGAGAGCCGGTTGATGGCGCCGTACCAGGTGAGCGCGCTCAGAAAGTAAATGAAGAAGCCGGTAACCAGAATCACCCCGAGCGAGTTCATATCGGTGAGTTGCGCGAGCGACGCGCGGCGGAACAGAAGCAGCATCGCGGTCAGCACGATCGACGCGTAGAGGAACCGGCCGCCGGTGATCGAGGTAGGCGTCAAGGGCGGCATCAGCTTCAGACCCATCACGTGCGAAGCCTGCCAGAAAAGCGGAGTCATGAAGACCAGAGCCGCCGCCCACAGCGGCGAGAATGCGCCGCCGGCGCCGAATACCGAGCCGATACCGACCAGCACGATCGCGGTCGCGAGCAACTGGCGCACAGACGGCCGCTCGGCGACGAAGATACTCGAGAGCACCAGCGAATAGACCGGCTCGGTCTGCAGGAGCAGAACGCCGGCCACGGCGCCGATCCCGGTGAGTCCGTAGGTAAGCGTGAGACTCGTCATCACGGTTCCAGTTATCGACATGACGAATAACCGCGCGCGATAGCGCGGGTCCGCGATCAGTTTCAGTTCGCCGCTGAAGTACAGCAGTGGGACGGTGCAGATTGAGGCGAATACAACCGCACCGGTGCAAAAGAGCAGGGGGTCCATATTGACCGCGCCCCATCGCGTGATTACGGGCTGACCGGCGCCGATAATCGTGTTGATTATGCAAAGCGTCAGCCCGACCTGAAATGCTCGCGAGCGACGGGCTATTGCCGCGCCGGCGCGTGCATCGGCCGGAGACATGTTCATCGCCATCGGTTATCTTCGCGACATCTATCTTCGCGACATCGCAATTGCGACGACCACGATGCCGAGGACGATTCTATAAATCGCGAAGGGCCGATAAGTGCGGGTCCGGACAAAGCTCAACAACCCGATGATCGCGAGCACACCGAAGGCGGCCGACGCCGCGAAACCCCATCCGAGCTGAGCGGTCAGGCCGGAATGGAAAAGTTTGTGCGCCTCGAGCATCCCGGCGCCCGCGATGATTGGAGTTGCCATCAGGAAGGAGAAATTTGCAGCGTCCGCGCGGTCGATGCCGAGTAGCCGGGCGGTTGTAATCGTGGCGCCGGAGCGCGAGACGCCGGGGATAATCGCCAGCGCCTGGCTGATGCCGATCAGGAGGGCATCGACGAACGTAAGGTCTTCTATTTTGCGCTTTTTGGAGCCAAACCAATCAGCGGCCCATAGCGCGATCCCCATCAAGGCCAGCGTGGTCGCGATCAGGACCGGGGAACGAAAAATCGTCTCGGCCTGCTTCTCCAGCAGAACCCCGATGATTGCACCGGGAACCGACGCGACTATCAGCAGGAACAGCAGGCCGCGGGGCAGCGGCCTCCCGTCGGCGAGCGAAATGCCCATATCGAGCCATTCGCGCCAATAATAGGCTAACAGGGCCAAAAGTGTCCCAAGATGGAGCACAACGTCGAAGGCTAGTCCGGGATCCCGCCATCGCAGGAGCCATGGGACTATAATAAGATGGGCCGAACTGGAGACCGGGAGAAACTCTGTGAGGCCCTGGACGGCGCCCAGAACGATCGCTTGAAATATTAAAAGCATAGTATTTTCAGCTAGTTAGAAGAGAGCGGACATGATGGAATGAACTTGTGCCACCGAGTACAATTGACCCTGAAAGGCGCATTTGAGTGAATAACTGTCGAGTTTCTCCTTGACCGGCTCAAGACTTGGTCTAGAATTAGTGCTCGTAAGCATGCGGATGGCGATGAGGGTGGCAGGAGGTCCTATTGCCCATGAATCGAGGTCTTAGAGGCAAAGTGATACCCCTTCGGGAAGGGAACGCGATCGATGCGGACGGCTCCCCCGATCAGTCTGCCGTATGGGATAGCATCCATCCGGGAGAACCGCATCCGTTTCCGGTCGTATCAACACTGCCGCGCCTGCCGGTGATGATCCCCGACGAGATTCTGGATTACTACGGATGGGTTTTCTGCCAAGGCGGCTTCCTTAATCTCCAGATGACGTTTGAGCAGTTCCTCGCGGTGGTCGCCGCAGTGAGTCCCGCCGGCCTCAGCCCTGAATATGACGCCAGCGAGGCGTCCTATCCCAACGATTGACGAGCGCGAATCGAGCAAACCTGTACTACCGATGCCCGCCCGGGCGCACTTGGGCGGGCATTGATTTTGGCGCCAACCGCTTTCCAGGATTGGGCGCGGCGTATTCTCAATCACTTGCCCGCGCACCCTTTTTTTGCTGAATGAGCAGGCTGTTCCTGATCCACACGCTCGGCAGCCCGGAAGCGTCGGAGGGCGATTTGAGTCCGTTGTCCTGCGCGATTAGCTGCCAGTTGGCTTCGTTACCGGTTGCGCGGCGGGCAAGAGCCTTCAAGTCTTCGCCCGGAAGGAGCGCATAGTTGACGCCGCCCTCGCTGGGAGTTCCGCCAGATGGCGGAAATTTTGCGGCGAGCTGATCTACTTTGTCGAACAGGCTCAAGCGTGCGCTGGCCTTGTACTTGGAAAGCTCGTCGTCGGCGATGTCCTGAGTGCGAACATTGACGATGATTCGCGAGCTCCGGGGGCCTTGCGGCACGACCTCGATTTCGTAGCGATACTGCGGATGCACTCCGATGACACTGCCGAGCATGCCGCCTTGCGCATCGGCATCGCGCCACAGCGTGACGAGCTTGTCGTCGGGCTGAACCTCGAAGAGTACGCCTTCGCCACGGAGCACATCCTGGGTCAGAAGGAACGCATCGTGGGAGGTGTAGGGGACGTCGTGCTGCTCGCCCATGGCGGCGTCGGTGCCGCCGCCGGCGGCGCGGTTGGCAAAGTAGCCGGCGTAGCATCCGGCTGCGAACAGCATCAGGCCGCAGATCGAGACTTTTGAAATTCGACGAATCACAATCCGCGCGCGACTCAGCACCATGCTAGGAAACCATGCGTGTATCGCGTGCGCAAGACGAACAACTCACGCGCGCACTTTGCCCGCAGGTGAGATTGCACGATTCGCTCGCAGACGGTAATCAAATATACCCCTATGACGGAACGAGAAAACGCTTCATCGCGCCACGT
The DNA here is from genome assembly GCA_041487675.1 of Binatus sp. (SeqCode). Classification (GTDB taxonomy): domain Bacteria; phylum Desulfobacterota; class Binatia; order Binatales; family Binataceae; genus Binatus. The sequence continues at coordinate 1,213 of JBGPNU010000192.1, read as the reverse complement.
GATGGCCGTGGTCGGCGCCGCGACGGCGGGTTCGGAAATTGCGCGGATACTGGCGGAGCGCGGCGCGCTGGTGGTGGTATTCGAGCAGAACCCGCGGCCGTACGGAAAAATCGAAGACGGGCTGCCGCGATGGCACGTCAAGCAGCGCCATGACGAGTACGAGGAGATCAACAAACGCCTCGATCATCCCAATATCGAGTACGTGCCGAAGACTCGGATGGGGCGCGATCTCGATTTCGAGGAACTGCGCTCGCGATGGGGCCTCAGCGGTATCGTGCTATCGCATGGCGCATGGCGGGATCGGCCGTTTCCAGTCGAGGGGGCGGACCAGTTCGTCGATCGCGGGCTGGTCTATCAGAACAAGCTGATTTACTGGTTCAATCACTATCTCGAAAAGGCGTATGACGGTCCGCGCTACGTGCTCAGCCCGGGCGCAACGGTCGTCGGCGGAGGACTCGCGTCAATCGACGTGGTGAAGGTCCTGCAAATCGAGAACACGCTGGCGGCGCTTAAGACGCGCGGAATCGCGACTGACATGCTCGCGCTCGAGCGCGAAGGAATCGAGCCGGTGCTGAATGCGAACGGGCTCAAGTACAGCGACCTGGGCGTCGCACCGTGCAAACTGTTTTATCGCCGGCGCGTGCTCGACATGCCACTGTCGGATATTCCTCCCGATGCGCCGGCGAAGCGTGCCGAAGCGCTCAAAATGGCGCGCGCGAAGATCCTTGAAAAGGCGCAGCGCAAGTTTCTGTTCGAGTTCCAGGAACTCCGCGCGCCGAGCGGGGTGATCGCCGACGGCAGCGTCATGGTCGGAGTAAATTTCAGCCGCACCGAAGTCGTGGACGGGCAAGTGCGGATCGTGCAGGAGGGCGCGGAATCGGCGCGCTCGAAGCTGACCATCAGTTCGATCGGGAGCATCCCGGAGCCGATTCCAGGAATTCCCCAAGAGGGCGAGGTCTATACCTACGCCGATCGAGAGGTCGGCCTTTTGATGGACGGACCGACGGCGGTCTTCGCGGCCGGCAATGTGCTGACGGGCAAGGGCAATATCAAGGACTCGCTCGAAAGCGGCACCGAAATTGGCACTCGCGTCGCCGAGGCATATCTCGGTCTTTCGGGTGAAGAATTAAAGCTCGCAGACGGCGCGCGCAAACAAGCTGCGGGCTCGGGCGAGAAGATCGCGGGCGCGATCAGCACTCGGCCGAAGATTTCG
>JBGPNU010000191.1:0-6816 GCA_041487675.1 Binatus sp. (SeqCode) | reverse complement strand
GCGCGCGCGCTCGGCCGCTTCCAGTTTCGCGATTACGCCGCGCGCGCCCGAAGCGAGACCGCGAAGCTCGTCAACCTCGGCGCTGAAACCGGCCCGGATCACATTGCCGTCGCGAGGATTTACCGGCGGTTCTTCGCTGAGAGTCGCCGCGATTTGATCCGCGAGCGCGGGCTCGGGCGAAATTCGTGCGCCGAGCGCTCCGATGAGCGGGCTCTTGAAGGCTCCCAGAGCAGTTTTCAGAACATTGACCCCATCCAGCGCCTGCGCCAGGCGGAGGCAATCGCGCGGTGACGCGCGCATACTGCCGATTCGCCCCGCGAGCCGTTCGAGATCGCCGATTCGCTTGAGCGCGTCGGCAACCGCGCCGCCGAGATCGGCATCGAATAGCTCTTCGACCGCGTCATGGCGGGCGCGGATCGCGTCGAGCGCCAGCAACGGATAGACAATCCAGTTGGATAGCGTGCGCGCGCCCACGGCGGTCAAAGTCTCATCGAGGACCGACAGCAACGAGCCCTTGCGAGCGCCGTCGGTCGAGGCGATCAGCTCCAGATGACGCCGCGTGGTTTCGTCCACCGCCATATACTCGGCGCTCTGGTAGAGCCGCGGCGGTTCGAGATGCGCCAGATCGTGGCCGAAGGTTTCCTCGACATAGTTAAGCGCGATTCCCGCCGCGCGGACGATCGATTCATGGAGGCCGGGCGCGACCTCGGCGAAACGATGCGAGACTGCGGCGGCCGCGCGCTCGGCGGTGAACGACTCATGATCGACCGTCGTGACCGGGCAATTCAGATCCTTGAGCATCGCGCCGAGGGCGTCATCGGGGCCCGCGATGACTATTTCACGCGGCGCGATTCGCGCGGCTTCCTCGCACAGATTCGAAGCCTCGAGAATTTGGGTGGCAAGAAATTCGCCGGTCGATACGTCGAGCGCCGCCATCGCGAATCCGTCTCCCGCATGGACAATCGTGAGCAGATAATTCTTCTCCGCGGCGGTCAGGACCATCTCCTCGCCGACCGTGCCGGGCGTGATCACGCGCACGATTTGCCGCGGCATCAACTTGGGCGACCTGGCGTCGGGCGTGCCCTGCTCGCAAATGGCGACCTTGTATCCCGCCTTCAGCAGCTTGGCGATGTATGGTTCCGCGGAATGGTAGGGCACGCCGCAGAACGGGACACCATCTTTGTTGCGCGAGGTGAGTTGGATATCGAGCACGCGCGCGCCGACCTCTGCATCCTCGAAAAACATCTCGTAGAAGTCGCCGAGGCGGAAAAACAGAATCGCGTCGGGAACGCGCTGCTTGACGCTCAGGTACTGCGCGATGAGAGGTGTTTGCTTGACTGCCACGGATGAGACTGCGGCCAACAATATCCGGCGGCGGTGAAGAGGGCAAAACGGCGCGAGAGCGGCAGCTTTGCCGGGCGAGACCGGCTGCAATAGCAGGCGAGCCGGCGCTACTTTTTCGCTTTGCCCAATACGTCTCGATTTATTAGAGTCCGAGTGTTAAGCAGAGCTTAGACCGATCGTCATATCCGTTCGCGCGGGGCGGACACCCCGTTACACGGCGACATATCATCGACAGGAGAATTGGAAAAATGGCAGCAGCAACACCGTCACTGGAATCCGCCACTCGCGGCGCAAAATCGAGCGCAGCGCTTGAGTTCCTCAAGAGCTCGCCCAAAAAACTTCTCATCAACGGCAAATGGGTGCCGTCGAAGTCCGGCAAAACCTTCGAGACCCTGAACCCGGCCAACGAGCAAGTCCTCGCAATCGTTGCCGAGGGCGACAAGGCCGATGTCGATGAGGCGGTCAAGCACGCACGCAAGGCATACGAGGATCCCAAGTGGGCGAACATGAGCCCGCATGCGCGCACCCGCGTCCTGCTCAAGATTGCGGATCTTATCGAGAAGCACGCCGATGAACTCGCCGAGCTCGAGACGCTCGACAACGGCAAGCCCCTGTTCGAGTCCAGGAATATCGATATTCCCGGCGCTGCTGAGACCTTCCGCTATTACGCCGGCTTCGCCACCAAGATCTACGGCGAGACCAATCCGTCCGATCCCTCGACCTTCAACTACACGTTGCGCGAGCCGGTCGGCGTGTGCGGACAGATCATCCCGTGGAATTTTCCGCTGCTGATGGCGTCGTGGAAGATTGCGCCCGCGCTCGCATGCGGCAACGTCGTCATCCTGAAACCCGCCGAGCAGACTCCGCTGACCGCGGTTCGCCTCGGCGAGCTTATCTGCGAGGCCGGCCTGCCCGAAGGCGTCGTGCAAATCATTACCGGTTTCGGACCCGGCGCGGGAAGCTCGATCGCCGAGCATCCCGACATCGACAAGGTCGCCTTCACCGGCTCAACCGAAGTCGGCAAGCTCATCCTGAAGGCCTCCACCGGCAACCTGAAGCGGGTATCGCTCGAGCTCGGGGGCAAGTCGCCGAACATCATTTTCCCCGACGCTGACATGCCATCCGCCGTGTTCGGCTCGGCGCTGGGCATCTTCATGAACCAGGGCCAGGTCTGCTGCGCCGGTTCGCGCGTGTTCGTGCAGGAAAGCGTGTACGATCAGTTCACCGATTCGCTTTCGGAGATGGCAAAGGGTCTGACGCTCGGAAATCCGCTCGACCCGAACACCCGGATGGGACCCCTGGTGTCCAAGGAGCAGCACGATCGCGTGAAAGGATATCTGAAGGTCGGCAAGGCGGAGGGCGCCAAGGCCAAGACCGGCGGCGAGCCCGGCAAGCAGGAAGTGGGGTACTTCATTCAGCCGACCGTCTTCACCGGGGTGAACAATCAGATGAAGATCGCGCGTGAGGAAATCTTTGGACCGGTCGCTTCCGCGATACCGTTTAAGGACGAGACCGACGTTATCTTCCAGGGCAACGACACGAACTATGGGCTGGCGGCCGCGGTATGGACCAAGGATATCAATCGCGCCCATACGATCGCGCGCAAGCTCAAGGCCGGCACGGTTTGGATCAACACCTATGGCATGCTCGATCCGATGTCGCCGTTCGGCGGCTACAAGCAATCGGGCTTTGGCCGCGAGCTTGGCCGCTACGCGATCGATCTGTACACGCAGATCAAGTCGGTTTACGCCAAGATCGGGTAGTCGCGCGAAAATCGAGCATTAGTTCAGATGGCGGAAAAGGGCGTCCTCGAGGGGGCGCCCTTTTTCATTTTCGGTCTGGATGCGCGAACTCCCTCGGAACCCCATCGATGCGAAATATTCACGATTTTGCGTCCTGTTTGTGGTTTCCCTTCACCATGCATGCGCCTATATTGTACGCGGCGAACGATTAGCTGTGGGCGTCACACCGCAATGGGCTATTAGCGGTGGGCGCGCGTCGTTAGGCGTGAAGTTAGCCGTCGGGGGACGGCGGGTTGTTGAGGATGTGATATCGGCGTCGCCGGAGAATCCGATGGCGCGGCGGGGTTCACTAAATGGCGGCCGAAAAGAACGGTGATCTGATCGAGGCGATGATCTCGTCGCGAGCGCATCGCCGCACGCCGGAACCGGGTACCGCCGAAAATTTCCTCGACTCACCGAATCAGGACAAAGCTCTCGAAGAAAAGCCGCCGCCGGTTGCGCGCGAGCCTGATTCTCCGCCACTGCGCCCGCCCAAGCATTTGGACCTCGAAGGGCGGCTCGAAGTACGCCCGATCGGAACGCCAACGGGGCTGCGCGAGTTGGCCGCGCTCCACAAGCGCACCTGGAGCAACCTGAACGTCCAGGAAAAGCGGGTGCACGTGCTGTTATGGCCGCTCGCGATTCATTTCGGGCTTTACTCGGTGCGCCCCGGGATCGAACGTCGCCGTCCTCCGCTGATTGGCGCGTTCTGGGCGCGATGCCTTGCGGAGGCGCCGCTCACACTCGGCCATCTGTATCCTCCGCAGTTGTTCAAGGGGCTGCTCGCGTCGGAAGTATTCGAGTTCGGCGGGATGGTGATCGACCCGAACTACCAGGGCAAGGGTCTGGTCAAGATGATGTCGGACACCGCGCGGCTGTTTGTGTTCTCGCGCCGGCCGGAGTTGCTAATCACCAATCCGGTCGAGCCGCTGTACGAACTCTATAAGCAGCTCGGACTCAAGACCGTTGGCCGGGAGCCGGTCGAGCATCCGCACGCATTCAACGTGCGGGTGTGGCTGATGTACGGCAGATTCGACGAGCTGTCGAAGCCGTACTTTATGTAGGATTATACTACAGACCGCCGCGGCCCGCCGCGCCGGTGCGAACTAGTGCGGCTTGGACTTTTCCGCCGCCTTGTTACCGCCGCCCATCAATGCGCCTGCGCCCTGCATGATTCTAGTGCCTACGCTCAGAAGAGCGTCGGTGACTCCCGGGAACAGCGATGCGAGTTTCTCCGCTACCGCGGCGCCCGGCGGCACGTCCACTTCGGTAAGCCCAAATGCGGCCGCGGCCAGAACCGCCCAGGTCACCCAGCGCGGCGGCATCGCCATCATCGCCGGCATCCCTTTGAGCGAATCGTGGTTGAGAGCGTCCCGCGTCATCGGGGTGTCGATAACTCCGGGCATCACGAGCGATACTTTGATTCCGGTGTTGAAGAGCTCGACCCGCAGCGCCTCGGAAAGTCCCACCAGCGCGAACTTGGTTGCGCTGTATGCACCGAGCGGGCTCATGCCGCGGCGTCCCGCGAGCGACGAGATATTCACGATGTTGCCGCCCTTGGCCTGGCGCATGAGGGGCAGCACCGCCTGCATCGCATTCAACGCGCCGAACAGGTTCACCGCCATCATTTTTTCTAGATCTTGAGGACGCATCTGCTCGACCGGATCAGAGATAAGCAATCCCGCCGAATTGATCAGGATGTCAATTTTGCCGAACGCCTCCTTTACCTGGTCGACTGCCCAGAACACCCGCGCGCGATCGGTCACGTCGCAATCCAGCGCCAGCGCTTTGCCGCCCGCCTTATCGATCTTCCGCGCGAGAGTTTCGAGATGCACCCGCCGGCGCGCCAGCACCGCGACCCGCGCACCCTGTTCGCCGAATGCCAGCGCGACGTCATGGCCGATTCCGCTCGATGCGCCGGTCACCAGGATCGACTTGTCGAAGAAGTATCCGCGCACGGGTCCTTTGGATTCCCTCTTGGGTTCGCTCAAGACTGTCACCTTTGCTGGGCATTGTGCGCCGGTATCATGCGTACGGCAAACCGCCGTGGAAGCCGCCTTGCCCGGCGAATATGAAGGGGTTAGCTTTGATAGAGGAGTGGCGAAATTACGACGATGAACTCTAAAACCATTGTTGCTGAGATCGCCGCCGCCGGCGCGCTCATCGGCTCGTACCCGGTCGATTGGCTGCTGCGAAAAAGCGAGCCGTACTACTGCGCGCCGGGCAGCGAGCCGGTAATTCTCGCCCACGGATTCGGCGGCAGCCGCGCCAATCTGCTCGCGCTCGCGGCCTATCTGCGTCTGGCGGGATTCGACAACGTAACCTACTTCGAGTACCCGCTTTGGCGACCGATTGAGGATTCAGCCGCCGCGCTCGGGCGCCTGGTCGAGGAAAGAGGCGGCACGGCCGGCGCGCATCTGATCGGCCACAGCCTCGGCGGCACGATTGCGCGTCGTTACGCGGCGGATGCGCCAACCGGCGCGGTGCGCTCGCTGCTCACGCTCGGCTCGCCATATTCATACGGCCAGCGGAGTCCGGCTGAGATTGGGATTTTCGGCGATGACGACCCGATCGTGCCCGCGCCGATCGAGGCGATGCTCCATCGCGAGGCGTTCGCGCGAATCGTGATTCTGCAAGACGTCGGGCATCTTGCGTTGATTTTTCATCTCGAGGTTTTGCGAATTATCGGGACCGAGTTGCGCGCAAACCGCGCCGGCGCGGGCCTGCACGCCGCCGCGTAAGAACCAGCGCGCCAGTCGAGCGCGCTCTGCTAAATTCATCGCGTGTCACTAGCGAACGAAGCCGGCGCGATCGTGCTGGTCGGCGGGCAAAGCTCGCGGATGGGCCGGCCCAAGGCGGCGCTCGATTTCGGCGGCGTCCCGTTGCTCACCAGGATAGTCATCGAGCTCAAGCGGCGGTTCGATGAAATAGTGATTGTCGCGGCGCCCGAGCCGGAATGGCAGCCTCGCATCGAGATTCCCGGATTGAAGATCGTTCACGATGAGACCGCGTTCGCGGGGCCGCTCGACGCGCTCCGGCGTGGTCTGAATGCTCTCGATCGCGACGTCGCTTTCGCCTGCTCGTGCGATCTGCCGCTGCTGAATTCCGACGTTGCAGCCGGCCTGGTCGCGATGCTCGATGATTTTGACGCGGTAATTCCCGAAGTCGGCGGCAAACTGCAGCCGTTGCACGCGGTCTATCGGAAGCTTTGTGCAAATGCGCTCGCGGCGCTCGCGGCGAGCGGAGAGAAGCGGCTAACCGCCAACGCCGGCGCGCTCAACGCGAGAAGAGTCGGCGAGCGCGAACTCAGAACGACCGATCCGCAGCTCAGCAGCTTCTTCAATGTGAATACGCCCGACGACTACCAGCGCGCACTTAAGATGGCCGGCCTCGCCCGATAAATCGCCCTACGCCGCCGGCATCCACCTGAGAATCGGACGACGCGCGGCCTCCGCCTCGTCCACGCGGGAGACCGGCAGCGTCTGCGGCGCGTTCTTGACGCGCGCGGGATCGTTCAGCGCCTCGTCGTAAATCCGCTCCATCGCGTCGATGAAACGGTCGAGGATTTCCTTGCTCTCGGTCTCGGTCGGCTCGATCATCAGCGCGCCCGGCACCACCAGCGGGAAATAGATCGTCGGCGGATGGATTCCGAAATCGAGCAGACGCTTGGCGATCTCGAGCGTGCTGACAT
>JBGPNU010000190.1:0-6918 GCA_041487675.1 Binatus sp. (SeqCode) | reverse complement strand
TGGGCCATGGTTGATGTGTCTCCAGCGCGCAGCAATTTCGCGAGCGTATCAGAACGCGGGCAGGGGATTGAAGGTATTGAAGATATAGATGCGCGCGCGCGGCTAGTCGATCGCCTGGCGCTCGGGTTCGTCGTCGTAAAGCGGCTCGACCAGCTTGAGGCGCGACACTGGCCTCCGCAAGTTGCGGAACCAGTTCTCCATATCGTCGAACAGAGAAAAAGCGACCGGCGTGATCAGCAAGGTGATCAGCAGGCACAAGCTCTGGCCGCCGATCACGACCAGCGCAATCGCGCGGATCGAGCTGTCGCCGGCGCCCTGCCCAATAGCGACCGGGATCATGCCGGCGACGAGTGCCGCCGTGGTCATCAGGATCGGCCGCAGCCGATCGCGATTCGCGGTCAGGATCGCCTGGCGGCGCGGCATTCCGGAGCGGATCAGATTCAAGGTCTGGTCGAGCTGAAGAATCGAATTTTTCTTCACGATGCCGAACAGCAGCAGGATGCCGAGCGTCGAGAACAGCATCAGATGTTCGCGGAACACGAGCAGCGATATCAATGCGAAAGGCACCGCCAGCGGCAGCGACAGCATGATCGTGATCGGATGGATAAAGCTCTCGAACTGGGCCGCCAGCACCATGTACATAAAGATGATCGAAAGAATGAAGGCGATGACGAAGCCGCTTACCATCTCGCCGTAGATTTTGCTCTGCCCGCCGAACGCGGTGACGTATCCCGCCGGGAGATGAATCCCGCCGACTTCGCGGGTGACGGCGTCCATCACTTTGTTCATCGCGAATCCGGGCGCGAGGTTGAACACGATTGAAATGTTGCGCTGGCGATCCTGCCGATCGATTTGCGCCGGGCCGGTGCCATGGGTCAGCGTCGCCACGTTGTCGAGCCGGACTTGCCCGACTTTGCCCGAAGGAATCGTCAAGCCGGCGACCACGACCGGGTTGTTGCGATCCTTGTCGCGCAGTTGCAGGCGCACGTCGTAGGTATCCTGGCCTTCGCGGAAGCGCGTGATCACATCGCCCTGCACCATCGTGCGCATCGTTTGCGCGATATCGTCCACCGAGACGCCGAGATCGGCCGACTTGGTGCGATCGATATTGACCTGCAGCTCGGGAAGGCCGCCCTCGTAGCTGGAGTCAAGATCGACGATACCGGGGATTTTTCTAAGCCGCCCCATCAGGTTGTCCCCGTAGGCGCGCAGAGCCTCGAGGTCGGGCCCGCGCATGTCGTATTCGACCGCGACTTCGCGGTAGCCGCCCTGCTCCCACGGTTTGATCGGATCGACGCTGATCCGTAGCGCGGGAAACGCGTCCATGAGTTTGCGCGCGTCGGCCATGACCAGCTCCTGGCTGCGATGGCGCTCGTTCAGCGCGAACAGTTTCGCATCTACTTGCGCCACGGTGACGCGATCGTCGCCGTTGGTGTCGCCGACGGTCGTGAACAAATCGCGAATTTCGGGAATCGTGCGGAGCCGATCTTCGATTTGTGCGACCACGGCGTCCGTGTGGGCGAGCGAGTAGCCCGGCGGGGTGCGGACGTTTACCGCGAATTCGCTCGAGTCGTCGTCGGGCATGAAAGTTGCCCCGACCAGCTTGCCCAGGAACGGGATCGAGACGACCAGCGCTACCGAGACCACGACGATCACCCATCGATTATCCAGCGACCAGCGCAGCGCGAGGTCGTAGTAGTCCTCGATCCAGCGGAAAATTTTCCACTCCTTGCTGCCGTGCTTCGGTCCGCTTGCACCTTTCGCTTTCAGATAACGCGAACACAGCATCGGGGTCAGCGTGAATGCGACCAGCAACGACACCATTATTGAGAACGCCATCGTGAGGCCGAATGAATTCAGGAAGCGGCCCATCACGCCGTGGATGAACGCGACCGGCACGAAAATTACGGCGAGCGAAAGAGTGGTCGCGCTTACCGCGAGTCCGACCTCCGCGGTGGCCGCCTTCGCGGCGGAGATCGGGTCCATATTTTTTTCTTCGATGTAACGGAAAATATTTTCGAGCACCACGATCGCGTCGTCGATTACTATTCCAACCGAGAGCGTCAGCGCGAGCAGCGTCATCCGGTTGAGCGTGAAGCCCATCCATAAAATCAGCGAGTAAGTCGAAATCACCGAGACTGGAATCGCGACCGCTGCGATGATCGTCGAACGAATCGATCCGAGGAAAAAGAAAACGACTATTGCGGCGCAGATGCCGCCCAGCACGAGATGCTCCTGGACTGTATCGACGGCCTCGCGGATGAACTTCGAGGCGTCGCGCGTGAAGATAACCTCGACGCCCGGCGGAAGCGTGCCCTTGATCTTCTCGAAGCGGTCCTTGACTCGATCTACGACCGCGATCGTGTTCTCGCCCGATTGCTTGCGCACGACCAGTGAGACCGCGTTCTTGTTGTCCCATCGCGACAGCGAGCGCGGTTCCTTGACCGAATCTTCGACCGTGGCGACATCGCCGACGGTTACCGGCTTGCCCTCGATTTCGCTGACGATCACCTTGGCGAAGTCGGGAACCTCGGTGATGCGCCCGAGCGTTCGCAGCATCTCCTCGGACATCCCCTGCTTCATGCGGCCGCCGGGGTATTCGACGTTTTGCCGTGAGAGCGCTGCGCCGACTTGCTGAATCGTCGCGCCGGTCGCGTGCAGCTTGTCGGCATCGACGGCAACGTGGATTTCGCGCTCGCGTCCGCCCACGATGTCGATCGAGCCCACGCCGTCAACCGATTCGAGCGGTTCCTTGAGCCGCCGGCGCGCGAGCTCGGTGAGTTCTTTAAGGCTCTGGTAGCCGGTGACAGTGATCGTAACGACCGGCACGGCGTCGAGATCGAACTTCTGGACCAGCGGCGGCTTGGTTCCTTCGGGCAATTGATCGAGCACGGTCGAAATCTTGTCGCGCACGTCCTGAACCGCGGCGTCGAGATCGCGCTCGAGCTTGAACTCGACCATCACGCGCGAGACGCCCTCCAGCGTGTTCGAGCGCATCTCGTCGATACCGCTGACGGTGTTGACCGCTTCCTCGATGGGCTTGGTGACGCGCGCTTCGGTCTCCTCGGGCGCACCGCCGGGCAGGAACGTCGTGACCATCACGGTCGGCACATCGACCTTGGGAAAGAGATCGACGCCAAGACGCATGTACGAGAACCATCCGAGCACCACCAGCACCCCGACGAACATGGTGGCGAAGACCGGACGACGGACGCACAAGTCGGCGAGAATCACGACTGCTCCTTCGCGATCACCGCGGTTCCATCGGCCAGGCGATCAACCTCGCTGACCGCGACGCGCTCGCCCTCCCGGAGCCCGGCGGTAATTTCAACCTGGTCGCCGATAACGCTGCCGGTGGTCACTTCGCGCGCCCGTACGACGCCCTGTTCGACGATAAAAACGCGCGCGACCCCCGCATAACGGATCACCGCGAGGTTCGGAACGAACAACGCGCGGTCGCGGCCGAGATCCATCGTGACGTGGGCAAAAAATCCCGGCTTCAGGGCGCCGTCGGGGTTGGCGACTTCCGCCTCGATCAGCAGGGTGCGGCTGCTTTCGTCGAGCGCCGGTGCGATTCGCGTTATCGTGCCGGTGTACGAAGCGCCGGGCTTCGCGTCGATTGTGAGTTTCACCGGCATCCCGACTTTCCCGAGCGGCACGAATCGCTCGGGCATCGGGCAGCGCAGCTTGATCGGGTCGGTGGCGATCAGTTCATAAATTTGGCGGCCCGGCGCGACGTATTCGCCAAGCGAGACCATCCGCTTTTGGATCGAACCGGTGAACGGCGCCTTGATTTCGGTGTCCGCGAGCTTCTTGCGCGTCATCGCAATCGTCTTTTCCGCCGATTCCGTGTCGGCCTGATCGATGCGCAACTGCGACGCCATCTGATCGAACTGCTCGGCCGAGATGGTTCCCTCTTGCTTAAGGGTCTGGGCGCGATTGTAGCGCGCGGTCGAGTTGGCGAGCTTGGCCCGCTCCTGATCGAGCGCCGCCTGCGCGGATTCGGCTCTGAGCTGATATTCGCGCGGGTTAATTTTCAGCATCACCTGGCCGGCGATCACCTTGTCGCCAAAATCGGCATTGACCAGAGCTACGGCGCCTTCGACTTCTGACGAGATGACCGCATGCTCGCGCGGGAAGAGCGCGCCCTGCACCTCGGCGGTCCGATCCAGAGTCTGCTGATGAGCGGCGGCGACGGCGATGGAGATTGGCGCCGGCGCAGGCCCCTTGCCCTTGTCCACCTCGGCGGCGGCCGGCTGATGACATCCCGCGAGCGCAAACGCGCCCAGCGCGAATGCGACGACGGCGGGCGCCGCGATACGGTGAAACTTGCGCGTCATGGAATCGTTCGGACTCCATCCAGGAACAGTTCGACCACCGCCTCGGCTTCCGACTCAAGTGGAGTGGACGCGAGTTTCAGCAGACGCCGGCGCAGCGAACCGGTCAGCATCTCGCCGAGCATGAAGGCCGCAAATTGTGAATCGATCGGGCGAATCGCGCCCCGGTCGATCGCGTCCTGCAAAACCGACGCAACGAAATCGAGATGCCCCGCGTAGACGCGCATGTAATCGCGGCCGGCCTGGGATTCGAGCTCGATGTCGAGCGAGTTACCGATGATTAGGGTCTTCAAAAAATCCTGGTTCGAGGCCTGAATCCGGTACTGCGCGAGGATAAGGTTGCGGATTCGTTCGAGCGGCGGCTTCGACGGGTCGTCGGAGCGAACGGTCTCGGCGACCATCTCGCGCAGACCCTCGAGGACGGCGGCGTGGACGAGTTCGTCCTTGCTCAAAAAGTATAGATATATCGTGCCTTTGGCGATCTTCGCCTCCTCGGCGACGCGATCGACGGTAGTCCCCTGCATGCCGTATCGCGCCATGACGCGACGTGCCGCCTCGAGGATCTCGCGGACCCGAAACTCTTTGATTACCTCTTCTTTTGTCACGACTGAGCGTTCAGTCAACTGAACGTACGGTCAGTTTATGGCACCGACGGGGTTGAGGCAAGGGCTCCGAGCAAGTGGTTCAGGTTACGATTTTTCTAATTGATCGCCGAGAATTTCGGCTAGGCGTTCGGCGGGCAAGCGGCGCAGGTCGGGAATCGCGAAACCCGACGCAGCGGCATGACCGCCACCACCGTAGACCTGTGCGAGGATCGACAAGTCGATATCGCAATCCGGGCTGCGCCGCAGGCTGACGCCCTGGCTGCGCAGATCGAACAGCGCAACCACAGTGCGATGCTGTCCCTGGTAGAGATGGGCCGCCACTTCGCTGCCGTAACCGAAACAGCACGCGGTCCGCACCGTGATGCCGTTTTCGAGTTTGCGATCGACCATGGTGGCGTGGGCGAGTTCGAGACTGCGGCGCATCGCATCCTGGCCCGACTCGAACGCATTGCGCAGCTTGCGGCTCATGCGAGGCTCGCGCAGCTTCAGAATTTCGCGGTACGAAGAGCTTCCGCCCAGCGTCTGCACGGCGAGCGCCCAGTCGGACGACTCGGGAATTTTGTGGATCCAGCGATCGTGATCGTCGGCGAGAAGCGCGAAGGGCTGAAACGCGTCGAATGCCGCGCGCTGAGCCTCGGGCAAATCGCGGGCCATGCGTTTCAGGAAATTGAAAGTTAGGCGCGCCGCCGAGTATTGCTCGGTGAGAACTTTGCCGGCAAATGGCACCTTGAACTCGGGCGCGTCGGCGCGCGAGACTGCGGTGCGATGGTGATCGATCCAGTAAACGCTGGCGCCCCGGTCGGTGAGTTCCACCAGATGCGCGCCGGTCGCGGGTGAGTTCCAGGACAGATCGGTGATCCAGAATTCGTCGCGAGCATCGTCGGATTTGAGCGCCAGCGCCTGGATTACGCGGTCGGCGTCGCTGTTGCCGGCGAGCGTCGTGAAGACTTTATGACCATCGTAAAAGCGTGCGATCGCAACCGCCGCCATCACTCCGTCGAGGCATGACGGGCCGTGGCTGACGACCTGAATCGTGCGGGAAGTTTTGCCGGGCATAAGAGAACGATTGTAGAGCAAACCCCGGCTCCGAGCGAAACGCCGCCGCGGCGCGCGAGCTTCACGATGCGTTCGCAGATACCGAACGCGCTGAGCTCACTAAGGTTCGTGCTGGCCGCGCTATGGGTGCACCTGGCAGCGCACGGGCATCAGGGACGAACCGCCTTCGCGACGATCGCGATAGTCGCGGCGGGCAGCGATTTTATCGACGGGCGGATCGCACGGCGGCTCGGGATCGCGAGCGGGAGCGGGCGATGGCTCGACGCGATCGCCGACGTGACTTTCGTGCTCGCGGCGATTTTATGCGCGGCGTCGGCGGGCGCGATTCCCTTCTACATCCCGATTTTAATAGCGATCTCGTTCAGCCAGTACGTGATTGATTCGGTCGCGATCGGACCGCGCGCGGCGGGCCCAATCAAGAGCCGGCTCGGGCATTGGGGCGGAATTATCAACTATGCTCTTGTGATCGCACTCGCGTTTGCACCGCCACCGGCGCGAGCCGCTGCGATCGTCCGCGATCTCGCACCGTTAATCGCGCTGTTTTATTTCGCGGCGATCTCGGAACGCGCGTGGCTCTTCTACCGCGGCCGCATGGCCGCGTAGGCCGACTCCTGTGCTGCTCGCTACCGGAGATCGACTTTGCGGCGGTTAAGAAGTATCGCCGTGCCCCAGCTGAAAACGAGAGCGAGAATGAGATAGACAAAGTCGAAGATCCTCTCGTTATCCGAAGCCGGCGGCGGATTCCTCGCCGAGAAAAGCGCCAGGTTGATCGTGACGTAGATCGCATATGCAAAGCCGAGGTACATCGCATAGCGGCGCATCCGCCAAATCCCCGCTGCATAGATCAAGAGAATAATTCCCAACACCGGCCCGAGGATCGCATCCGGCGTGCCGCTCAGCCGTTTGCCCAAAAAGACCAG
>JBGPNU010000189.1:0-6918 GCA_041487675.1 Binatus sp. (SeqCode) | reverse complement strand
GCCGCTGATCGAAATTGTCAGCGAACCAGATCTCCGCTCTGCCGAAGATGCGGGCGCTTATTTGCGCCAACTGCGCGCGATACTTCGGTACGTCGATGCGTCCGACGGCAAGATGGAAGAAGGAAGCTTCCGATGCGATTGCAACGTGTCGATCCGCAAGCGCGGCGCCAAGGAATACGGCAACAGGACCGAGATCAAAAACCTCAACTCCTTTCGCTTCGTCGAGGACGCGATTGAGTATGAGGTCGCTCGGCAAATAGAGCTAGTCGAGTCGGGTAAGAAGATCGCCCAGGAAACTCATCTCTGGGACCCGGTTCACAAGGAAACCCGTCCGATGCGTTCGAAAGAGTATGCGAATGACTATCGCTATTTTCCCGAGCCCGACTTGCCGCCGCTGGTCGTGCCCCCCGCGATGGTCGAGCAAGTGCGCGCGTCGATGCCCGAACTTCCCGCAGACCGGCGCGCCCGTTACGTTCGCGAGGGCCTCACCGACTACGAGGCGGGCGTGCTTACCGCGGATCGTGAAGTCGCGGATTATTTCGAAGCGGTGTTGCCGGGACTGGGGAATCGAAAGAGCGCGGCGAATTGGGTAATGACCGAAGTGCTGCGCGTCGCGCGCGACTCGGGCAAGGCGCTTGGCGACGCGGCGCCGCCGGCGGCGGAAGTCGGCGCGCTACTGCGGATGATCGAGGAACAGAAGATAAGCCTCAATGCCGCCAAGACGGCGTTTGCCACGATGGTCAAATCCGGCAACAGCGCAGCGACAACCATCGCCGAGCTTGGACTCGCGCAAGTCTCCGATGAGGTAGCGATCGCCGCGGCATGCGACGCAGTGCTCGCCGCCGATCCGGGAAAGGTCGCCGAGTATCGCGCGGGTCGCGACAAGCTTTTTGGATTCTTTGTGGGCGCGGTGATGAAGGCGATGGGCGGGAAGGCAAATCCCAAAGTGATCAACGACATCCTGCGAAAGAAGCTGGCCGGCCAAGATTAGTTCTATCCCTTGAACAGGCCGAGAGTTCGCTCGCCGATAATGTTGCGCTGGATTTCGCTGGTGCCGCCGGCGATCGTGTATTGGCGCGAACTCAGCACACGGTTCAGCCATCGCGGAGCATCGGTGACCATCGCGGTCGTCTCGCCGACCAATCCATAGTTGCCAAGCAGCTCGGTCGAGAATCTCGCGATCCTGACTCCCAGTTCCGAGCCGAACAACTTGAGCATCGAGCCCTCGGGCCCGGGCGGCAGTCCGCGCAACTGGCGGGTGAGCGAGCGCAGGCGCGTGTAGTGCGCGGCCTCGCATTCGATCATGAACTCGGCGAGCTTTTGCCGCACCCACTCCTGGTTCCACGCGGGTTGACCGTCGATCTGAACAATTTTCGCGAGTTCCGCGAGACGCCTGACTTGCGAGCCGTGCCCGCCGCCGCCGGCGAACGCGCGCTCGTAGCTGAGCGTCGTCATCGCGACCTTCCATCCTTCGTTAAGCGGTCCAACCAGGTTTTGCTTCGCTACCTGCGCGTTGTCGAAGAAGACCTCGTTGAAATGCGAATGCCCATTCATCAGGACCAGCGGCTTTACGGTGACGCCCGGGCTTTTCATGTCGAGTAGCAAGTAGCTAATGCCGCGATGCTTGGGCGCTTGCGGGTCGGTTCGCGCCAGCAGAAACATCCAGTCCGCGTATTGAGCGCCCGAGGTCCAGACCTTCTGGCCGTTGACGAGAAAGTAGTCTCCCATGTCGGACGCGCGCGTCTGCAGCCCGGCCAGATCCGATCCCGCACCCGGCTCTGAGTATCCCTGGCACCAGATATCGTCGGCGCCAAGGATTCGCGGCAGAAAACGTTTCTTCTGCTCTTCGCTCCCCCACTGCATGAGGGTGGGACCGCATAGACCGAGTCCGAAATATCCGGGCAGCACGGGCGCGCGCGCACGCGAATATTCCTCGTCCCAGATAACCTGCTCGATCAGGCTCGCGGCGTGCCCGCCGTACTGGATTGGCCACGAGAGTCCCACGTAGCCGGCGCGGTGAAGCTTCGCCTGCCATGCGCGGCGCCGTTCGAAGACCTCGCGATTGGGCGCGATTCGTTCGTCCTGCGCGTCATCGACGCACAGGTCTTTCGGCAGATTGGCGCCGATCCATTCGCGGACTTTGCGCCGGAACGCTTCCTGTTCGGGCGTAAACTCGAAATCCATCTTGATTACTCAGTTGAATCCGAACGCGCGAGCTGCGTTGTCCCACAGGATCTTGCGCTTGCTGGATTCGGGAATCGATTGTTTGAGCATCGCGCCGATACCCCACGGGAATGTCCCGTCGGGATGTGGATAGTCAGTATCCCAGAGGAAGTTGCTGTCGCCAACGATATCGAGGGCCGCTTTCATAGTGGGTTCGTCGCCGCGAAAAGCCACGAAAAAGTTACTTTTGAAATACTCAGTCGGACGTTTGCTCAAATACTCATGCTCCGAATTTCCGCTGAAGTCCCAATGCTGTTCCATCCGCTGTAGCCAGTACGGAACCCATCCTCCATCGGCCTCGACCTGCACCACCCTGAGCTTCGGAAACTTCTCGATTACGCCGTACCAGATGAGCCCCGCCATCGCGGCCATCGCCTCGAACGGATGCGACAGGATGTGGCCGGTGACGTGAGTGTCCATCCGATCGCCGAACGATTCGACCGATGCCGAGCCCGAGTCGTGGGTGGAAATCGGGCGTCCGAGTTTTTCGACTTCGGCCCAAAGTCTCATGTAGTCTTCATGGAAGATTGTCCTTCCGCGGACCGGATTGGGTCGGACGTAGAAACTGATTGCGCCGTTTTTGGCCGCTCGATTTGCCTCTATGATCGCCGCATCCACGTCCTGCATCGGCAGAATCGCCGCCCATCTGACCCGGTCGCTGGTCTTCGAACAGTAGTCCGCGCTCCAATCGTTGTAGGCCCGGCAGCATGCCGCCAGCAGCTTGGGGTCGCGAAATTCGCGCCCGAGCATCTGACCGGCCGCAGTCGGATAAACAATCTGGACGTCAACGCCCTGCTCGTCCATGTCGAGCAGGCGGCTCTCCGGACTGAAGCCGAGCTTGGCCGCGCGCTCGAAACGCTTCATCGCCTTTCGCACCGCGGCCAGGAAGCCCGGCGCCGCCATCGGATACTTGCCCTTCTCGCGCGTGAACGGCTCGCCTTCGACCAGGAAGGTGCGGCGGCCCGACTCTGGCGCGATGCCCATCCGCGGCGCCTCGGACTTGTAACGCTCGTCGATATATGTTTCGAATATGTAGGCCGGCTCCATCAAGTGAGTATCGACATCCATGATTTTGAATCCGTCTCTCATGTTAGCTCTCCAGATAGCCAGTTAGCCGAACCACACTGCCCATTAGCTATTCACCCGGGATAATCAGCGCCTTGACTCCGCGCCGTTCGCGGAGCAAATCGAATGCTTCGAGTCCGTGCGAAATAGGATAGCGATGGGTAACCATCGGAACCAGGTCCACCACACCGTTCGCCACCATTGCGATTGCACGGCGCCAGGTCTCGGGAGTGCGAATCCGCGAATTGATGATCGTGACGCCATGAAAGAACAGCGCACGCAACTCGGCGGACTTGAGATCGCGCGCCGGCCATCCGACTTCGATCAACTGGCCGCCGCGGCGCATCAGCTCGCGCGGCGAATCGATCGCGCCGGCCGCATCGAACACCACGTCGGCGCCGTCGGGCGGGAGCATCGCTCGCGCCTGCTCGATCCAGTCGCGATCGCCGGCCGAGACCGTCTTGAATCCGAGCTTGCGCGCGAGCGCAAGCCGGTCGGCATCAAGCGCAAGCCCGGTCACTACGATCGAGGTGACGCCGAGCGCCCGCGCAGCCATCGCGATACTGAGGCCGATCGGTCCCGGCCCTTCGACCACCGCGCTGTCGCCCGCCCTGAGACATGACTGTTCGACGGCATGAAGGCCGGTGCCGAATGGTTCGAGCAGCGCGGCCTGCTCCATATTCATCGTAGAGGGAACCAGGTGCGCGTTCTCGACCGGCGCTACGGTGAATTCCGCGAACGCGCCGGACAGAGTGGTTGGCGATGCGCACAGGTGGAAGCGGCCGGCGCGGCACGGACCGCATCGCCCACAATGCCCGAACGGATCGAGCGCGACGCGGTCGCCAACCTTGAAGTTGCGGACTCGTTCACCGACCTCGACGACTTCGCCCGCGGGTTCATGGCCGAGAACGAACGGGAGCCGCGCAACCATGCGATCGGCGCCGAGTTCCCAATCGACGATGTGCAAGTCGGAGCCGCACACTCCACACGCGCCGACCCGAACCAGGAGTTCGCCTTCAGCGGGTCTGGGTGCGGACGTCTCGATCACCTCGGCGCCCGGTGCGGGCCGAGTCTTGGCGATTGCTTTCACTTTGCGCGCCCTCTTCCGTCTTTCAATACGACTTCGATGCGCTCCGCGTCAAAGCGGCGGTTGAAACTGGCGTGCAGGGCTATTCGAAATGGCGCAGCGGAGCACCGCGATAGCGCATCCGCGGGCGGATCAGACGATTGTCGGCGTATTGTTCGAGCGCGTGCGCGATCCAACCCGAAGCGCGTCCGATCGCGAAAATCGCAGCCGGAATCGAGCGCGGGAAGCCGAGCATCCGCACGCAAACGGTGAGATAAAAATCGAGGTTGGGCCGCAAATGTTCGCGCTTCCATACCGCGCTTTCGACTTTGAGCGCAGTATCGAACAACCGCTTGCCGCGATGCTTCGCGATCGTCTGCGCGACTTCCCGCAGCAGCACGGCGCGCGGATCGCCTTCGGGATAGATTGCATGACCGAATCCCGGCGGCAGACGATGGTCGCGGGTAAACGCGGACAAACATTCGTCCATGCGCGCGCCGGATTCGAGCTCGGCGAACATCGCTTCGATTCGATCGCAGGCGCCGCCATGGATCGGCCCCGAGAGCGAGCATAGCGCGGCGAGCACCGAGGCGAAGAGATCCGCGCCGGTGCTCGCGACGACGCGCGCCGCGAATGTGGACGCATTCAGCTCATGCTCGGCACACGCAATCAGCACGCGATCCAGCGCGGCGACTTCCCAGTCGCTGGCGGTCGAACCCGGCGCCCATCCGAGCAGCCGGGCCGCCATCCCGGGACCTCCCGGCGTGTCGTTTGCAGGCGGATGCGCAAGTGCAAGCGGGAGCTGGCTGACGATTAGCTTGGCGCGATCGATCCGGGTGCGCGGCGGCTGACGCCGATCCCACGCTGCGAGACTCGGCATCACGGCCGCGAGTCTAAGCAGCGGCGGTGCATCGTCACCGACCGCGGCGAGGGTGGCCGCGACCGAAGCGGGCATCTGCGCGCCGTGGATCTCGGCACGCAGCGCGGCGATCTCCTCGGCAACGGGCCGCTCGCCGCTCCATAGCAGCAGGCAGACTTCCTCGTAGGACGCACGCTCGACGACTTCCTCGATAGGGTAACCGCGAAACGCGAGCTTGTCGTCATTTATCGAGCTGACCGCCGATTCGGCGACGATTACGCCGGGCGCGCCGTCATCGATGCTCTTCGGTTGTGCGACGGTGACCCAGCTCGACGCGGCGGGCAGACTACGACCGCGCCGTCCGCGCTCGGTCGAAACGACGCCGCGTAACGCTTCGATATCGGAGCGTCGGTAGAGCGCCTGCCGTCCAACTTTGCGGCGGTAGCTCTTGAGCCAGCCGCGGCTGACGTAT
This sequence comes from Binatus sp. (SeqCode), assembly GCA_041487675.1. Lineage (GTDB taxonomy): Bacteria > Desulfobacterota > Binatia > Binatales > Binataceae > Binatus. Next base: position 1,233 of record JBGPNU010000189.1, on the reverse strand, counting down.
GCGTAGAGCGTGCCGAGTTTCACGCCGAGCTGGCCGGCGGCCTCGGTCGCAGTGATCATGCCGGCACGATCGGAATTTCGAGTCGCCACAGGGGGGATCACGCCATGCCCGGGGGGAGCGCGTCAAGCCATATCCATTCGGAACGCGTCAAGATATACACGGTTTGTATCCAGTCAATCTCAAGCTCAAGCTCAAGGAGGACGGCTCGCATGAAATCGGCGGAAGTCAGGTTCAAGGAACTGCGCGCGGATTTCGGCAAAACCGCAGACGACTACGGGCGGCATCGCGCTGGCTTCCCCGACGAATTTTTCGATCGGCTGGCCGCGATGGGAATCATACGCAGCGGAATTCGAGCGCTCGATGTCGGGACGGGCACCGGGACCATCGCGCGCGGACTCGCGCTCAGAGGATGTGAAGTCACCGGGCTCGATCGATCGGTTCCGCTGATGGAGCAAGCGGCGGAGTTGGATCGCGCGGTGGGGGTAAGCGTCAAGTATGTCGAGGCTCCAGCGGAGGACACCGGACTACCGGCGGCGAGCTTCGAGTTGGTGACGGCGGGTCAGTGCTGGCATTGGTTCGATCGTCCGCGCGTGGCGGCTGAGTCGCGACGAGTGATCCGGCCGGGCGGCAGCCTAGTCATCGGGCATTTCGACTGGATCCCGCTGCCGGGCGGCATGATCGATGCGACCGAGAAGCTAATCGAGAAGCACAATCCCAAATGGAAGTTTGGCGGCGGGCGCGGAATCTATCCGGAGTGGCCGCGCGATCTCGCGATCGCGGGATTCAAAAAGATTGAAACATTTTCGTTTGACCTTGATGCAATCTACACCCACGAGGCGTGGCGCGGGCGGATTCGTGCGAGCGCCGGGGTGGGCGCAAGCCTTGCGCCCGAGCAGGTTGCCGCCTTCGACGGCGAGCTGCGCGCGATGCTCAAGGAGCGCTGGCCCGACGATCCGATGCCGGTGATGCATCGCGTGTTCGCGGCGCTCGGCACATCGCCATAGCCGCTCAACCGATAAGCCCAGCCTGTATCTTGAAATGCTGGGGTAACGAGGGAAAAGTTGCCGTGGGGTCTGGGAAGGGTGGAAAAGCATAGAAAAACAGGCCGGGTTCAAACTGAGGTGATACGGGTCCAAAAGATGGAGAGAGACATGGAGTATATTGCTTATCTACATAAGGACCGAGATTCGGATTTCGGCGTCAGCTTTCCGGATTTTCCGGGATGCGTGACGG
>JBGPNU010000188.1:0-6920 GCA_041487675.1 Binatus sp. (SeqCode) | reverse complement strand
GCGGTGTCCTCGCGATTCATATTAGTAATCGATACCTCGATCTTCGGCCGGTGGTTCATGAATTGGCGGAGCGATTCAAGCTCCACTCTGGCTGGATGCATGCGCCCGGCGGACCGTTGTCTCGGCAATCGGACTGGATACTGCTCGCTCGCGACTACGAAGTGTTGGGACAACCCGAAGTCTCGAGCAAACTCAAGTCGCTGGACACGCAGCGAAAAGTCCGCCTCTGGACCGACGACTACAGCAACCTGTTCCAGATTCTGAACTGACTCGCGGGCCACGCGCGCCGCATCAACCGGGATTTCGGGCGAAAGTCGGCACTCTGCGCGCGCGCTCACTTTTCAGAAGTTGCGGCGATAGGTCACGTAGTTCGCACAGACTTTTGCGCCCAACTTTTCCGCCGTGCGCCGCGAAGGCCAGTTGTCGTCGAGAACCAGGGTGTAGCTCAGGTACTTCGAACCGTTTTTTATCAAGTGCAAATACGAATACGCCGCCATCGCCAGGTTCACGCCGCGGCCGCGCGCCGTCTCGAGGACGCCGATGCCCAGAAAGTTCAGCTTCTCGTGATCGCCGAGTTTGCGCCCTGCTTTCAGAATCGCGCCGCCCGGATTCGGCGGCGTAACCATCAGAGCCCCCACCGGTTGTCCGTCGCGATACGCGAGCACCGAGGTCTCGAGCGCGCCCGACATCGCAAAGAACTCGAACAGGTACGCGAGCTCGCCGGTAGTGAACGGCGTCGCGCCCCAATGACGTGCGAACGCCTGGTTCCAGGTCAACTCGAAATCGCGCAGCCGGCGGGCGGCGGGCAGGTCGCTCAGCGCGACGATTTCAAAACCTGAACTGCGGCATCCTTCGAGTGCGCTTTCATAGCGAGCGACCAGTTCGGGCGTGACCGCAATCTTGTAATCGACCCATCCCTGCTCGGTCTCGAAGCCGGCGTCCTTGAGCAGCGCGTGATAGTAGGCGGGATTCTGCCGCGCGATGTCGGGGGGCAAGGATTCGTAGTCGTCGATCACGAACGGGAATTCGAGGAGTCCGTATCCCGCGCGCGCCGCGGTTGCGCCCTGCCCCTTCAGCCACTCGGAGGCCTCGTCGATCATCGCCGTGACACTCTCACTCGTACCGGGCATCGCCTCGAACATCACGATATGTCCGAGCGCTTCGTTCCAATGACGTTGGTAACGGCGATCGATTATCGCGACAGCGCGCGCCACCAGCCGGCCCTCGTCGCGTGCGGCGAAGGGGCGAATCATGCGACCCTCTGCGAACGGGCCGTCGCCCATCAGGAGCGGCAGTTGCACCGCGGCCATCGCCGCCCATCGCGCGCTGCGGTATTCGTAAACCCAATGTTGGAAAAGAATGAACTCGGTTAGCGCTTCTTCGCCCGACGGACTCTCAATTTTGACTGCCAAGTGCGGATTCCCCAACCGAATCTAATCGTCGCGCGAAAGTCAGAAAGCATTTGTCCAGTGACGCGCGCGGCATCTCGCCTTGTTTCGGATCTCAGCGTGCGCTAACCACTACGTTAGAGGCGAGCGTAGCGCCACGCGTGTCAAAGGGTCAATCTTTTCCGCGCAAACGACACGCCCCGTGAGCGCCAGCGGATGCAAGGAGCGCCAGTGTATGGTTGAGAAAACGATCGAGCTTACGGGTATCTCGGCCAACTCTCTCGAAGACGCCGTGCAATTGGCGGTCTCGCGCGCCGGCGTAACGATCGAGGGCATCCACACCGTGCACGTCGAGGATATCGCCGCGACGGTGGAAGCCAACAAGGTCGTGCGCTGGAGGGTAAAAATCAAAGCGACCTTCCAGGTCAAGGACGAGCTTCACGAGTGAACGAAATCCGCGCGCGAGCCGCGGCACACAATCAAGGTGGCGGAGCGCAAGGACGCCAAGTCATGCGAAACCGGCCACCAAAGAGCAGTAGATGGCGACGAAAATAGTTGAGGTCCACCCGGGTATCTACGAGATCTTTCTGCCGCTGCCGATGCGGCCGACGATCATCAATGTTTACCTGGTCGATTGTCATGGCGCGTGGACGCTGATCGATACCGGGATGCACACGCCCGAGAGCATCGCTGCGCTGGAAGAAGCGTTCGCAGAAGTCGGAATCAAGGTCGAGGACCTGGACGCACTGGTCGCGACGCATCACCATATCGATCACTTCGGCGCGTCGGGCGAGATTCGCCGCCGCAGCCATGCGGTCACGCACATCCATCGCCTCGAGGCGGAACGCGCGGGAAGGATGATCGAGTTCGGGAAAATGAGCCCGAACGATCGGCCGGAATCGCGAGCGTTTTTTGCGCGCCACGGATTTCCGATCGAGCAATTCTCGCCGAGCGGGATGCGTCCGGCGTGGATGGGAACCTCGACCTACGGGCCGGTCACGAAGCCCGACAAGTTCATCGACGACCACGACGTGGTCAAAGTCGGGGATCGCGAATTCGAGGTAATCTGGACGCCGGGCCATTCGCCCGGGCACAATGTGATCTATCTGCGCAAGGAAAAAGTGATGATCGTCGGCGATCACCTGCTGCCCAAAATTACCCCGCATGTCGGCATCTACCCGGACAATGTGGGCGGCAATCCGCTCGGCGACTTTATCAATTCACAGCTAAAGGTGCAGAACTTCGACGTTGATCTGGTTTTGCCGGCGCACGGCGGCATCTACCACGACCATCGCCACCGGGCGAATCAACTTATCGAGCATCACCGCTACCGCGAAGCCGAGATGCTCGATCTGACGCGCAAAACCCCGCAGACGGCGTTTGAAATCGCGCAGCAGGTCTTCGGCGGCGAAGAAAGACCGATATTCCACGTGATGGCGGCGACGTTTGAAACTCTGGCGCACCTGGAACTTGCATGTTTTGAGGGCCGTGCGCGCAAGTCCGAACGGGGTGAACGGACCGTGTTCCAAGCGTTATGAGCACATTAAGGGGGTTTGCTAATTTGTCCAATCGGTGTATTTTGACGCTGCTCATAAAGTGAGCGGCGGTGAACTTTGTTGGCTCGATGAGCGGTTGGGTCGCTAGATTGAAGGAGGATGCCATGAGACGGAAGATTGGATTGGCGCTGGCCTCGGGGCTGGCACTGTTGGTCGCCGGATGCGCTAGTCAGGGAGGCGCGCCGTTTCCTTCGGGACCCGGCGAAACTTCCTCGGCCGCGACGCGTACCAGCGCGCCGACCGCAACCAGAAATTTCAACCTGGCCGTCAAGTGCCCGGGCGTGCACTGGGAAAAGACACACGGCTGGTCGAATCAGCAGATTATGCAACAGGAGTCGCTCGACGAGGGCGACATTCCAGCTTGTGAACAATGGGTACAGGCGCAACCCAAGGGTTACGTGCCTCCTCCGCCTCCGGGAACCACGGCAGCCGCCAAACCTGCGGCACCGGCAGGTGGCGGACCGGCTCCGACCAAGCAGTAATGCGGCTTGCCTAGGCGGGCTGCCTCGCGTGAATCGCGCGGGGTAGATCTCGCGCTCAAGCCAAGTAAAAATCAAGGCGGCGCGGCATCTTCGAGTCAGATGCGGCGCCGCCTTTCTACTATGCGGAATTTCGGTGCGGGCGCGATTCGCGTCCGTTTCGATCTAGCGAGCGCGCGCGGTGCGCTTCGCGTCACGGCGAGCCGGAGCGCTGATACGTCCACCGCGCACCACCGGCGAGCGCCGCGCCAAACGACGAGTGGACACGCCCGCAAGTTGCTGACTGCGCCAGTCACGCAAACCGCTGCGCAGGAATTGCGGCTCGATCCCGAGCGTCTCGCAAACCGTCTCGAACGAGAACGGTCCCTCTCCACCCTCACCGCATAGCCAGTGTTCGGCCTCGGTGAAGAGGCGCTTGCGAGGACCGACCTTGGCGTCGGCATTGTTCTGGAAGCATCTGAGCGCGTCTTCAAGAATCGCCATCATCAGCTTCTTGACTGGCCGGATCGAACTATCATCGCGGCGGCTGTCGTAAAATTGCTCGGGCGTCAGGACGTCCGGCACAAAGAGATTGCCTATTGCGGTATTTTCCCATTCCATCGTTCTTTGCCTTCACCCGCCCCGCCCCATGCGCTCCAGCGCCCGGCGATCGGCATCGTGATTCCGATTAATCGGCTGTTTTCATCAGCAGATACGCAATGATCATGCCGTTTCGCTGAGCAATTGCGAAAATCTGAATTTACCGAGTCGGGAAAGGCGTGAACGACTCAAATTAGGCGTTTTAATCGTTGGAGAATTCGACAAAAATCAATTTTTTTCGCAAACCGTTCCGCATTTTGCGAAATATGCGTGACGTTGCGCGACAGGTGACTCATTTGCGACATGCGTTACGGTTTGGCCACAATTCGCCGCCGACCGTCGCTATTTTGCCAGTCGCGGCAATGTGTCAGGCGCACTATTTTTTGTGCGAATTTCAAAACCGGGGTGGCTTACTGAACATTGTCGGGGCCGCCGCTGGTGCCGGCAGGGCCGCGCTTTCGCTCCTCGAGCTTGAAAGTCAGCACGTCCAGCAGGCAATCGACCCGATCCGCCATCGCTTCGAGCATCGTCTGCTTTTCGAGCGGCGTAACGTCCAGATGAAAGCACAGGAAGTTAATCAATTCAGCGCCGCGAAGGCCGCGCTGCTCAACGATCGTGCGCCAGGCCTCTTGCGCCGCTTGGCCCAGGTAGCTGAAGAGCATTTCGCGCAGCGCGTCCATGGTCTCCGCGTCGCAATCGAGCGCGTCGCGGCGCACCGGGCACCAATTCACCTCGGCTTGACGATATGCGCGATCGCGAATCTCGCGCACGATGCGAAACTCACCAACGCCTTCGAGCACCAGGTTGTAGCGGCCGTCGGGAAGTCTAACCAGGCCGCCTATTCGCCCCGCACAGCCGACCTCGAAGATGTCCGGAAAATTATCCTTGTCCTGCTCCCGTTCGGCCTTGAGCAGCATCATTCCGATCATCCCGTGCGTGTCGGAGACATCGGCGATCATCTCGCGATAACGAGGCTCGAAAATATGCAGCGGCACGCTCAACCCGGGGAAGAGCACAAGGTTCGGCAGCGGGAAGATCGGAATGATAGTGGGTGATTCAGCCACGTTGGGAATTCGCGCCTGTGGTCAGGTTAGGGCCGTTGCCGATGGCGGTCAAGGAACCCGTCCTGCCGCGGCGACATCCATCCCCGCTAGACATACTACAGCCGCGCGGTTTTGCTATGTTTCGGGTCATCGCGGGACGTTCGCAAGGGCTCGGAAATTACGGTCCCGAAAAAATGGTTTGTATCGCTTACGGCGAGGAGGAGCATGATGGGTAAGGTGGTCGCAGCCGTGTTCACTACTCACGTGCCCAGGTTGATGATCCTCGATCAGATGGCGCGGGTCAGGTACATGGGCCGCAACGTGACGACCTTTTACGACGCGATGCCCAAGCTCGAGCGCGAGCGGCTGCGCACGCTCGACTTCGACACGTTCCTCCTGTTCGATACGCACTGGTTCTCGACGCTTGAATACCTGCTCAACGCGCACGAGCGGCTGAGCGGGGTGTACACATCGGAAGAATTGCCGGCGATGCTCCACGACCTCGAATACGACTATCGGGGCGACCCTGAACTCGCGCGCGCGGTTGAGATTGAAGCTCGCGAACGCGGTATCCGCGCGATTGCGTCGGCGCATCGCAACTTGCCCATGCATTATCCGACGCTCAACGTGATGCACTATTTCAATCCCGAGGCGCGCCGCCGGGTGCTCCCGGTAAGCGTCTGCCAGACCGCGTCGGTGAAGAACGATCTTGCTTACGGGGCGGCGATCGGTCAGGCCATTTGGAAATCGAATCGGCGCGTGGTGCTGGTGGCGTCGGGGGGAATGTCGCACAAGTTCTGGGATTACGATCGAATTCTCGACCGCGCATCGGCATCACCCGACGACATCGCGTCAACCGCCAATCGCCTGTACGACGAACGGATCATGGAATGGTTCAGACTCGGGCGTCATGACGCGGTGCTCGCCGCCGCCGACGACTTTCGCGCGCATTGCTCGCCGGAGGGGCGTTTCTCGCATTACATAGCGATGGCCGGCGCGATGGGCGGCGATTCGTGGACCTGGCGCGGCGAGCAATTCGGAAAATACGAGGCGGCGATCGGAACCGGACAGGCGATCTTTTTCTTCCAACCGTCGAGTGGCGGCGCGGCGCGAGCCGCTGCTTGAGTCAGTTCCTGGAGGTGCGCATTGAAACTTGCACGCGGAATATTGGCGATGCTGGTAACGCCGTTTCATGACGAAAACGACTACCGGCTCAACGAGGTCATCTGAGATGGGCGCGCGCTCGGGCACCAATTATCTGTCGTCGCTTAAAAAGCTCGGCGCGGAAATCTGGATCGGCGGCGCGCGCGCCGGCGACGTTACCGCGCACCCGGCGTTTGCAAACTGCGCGCGTTCGGTCGCCTCGCTCTATGACATGCAGATGGAGCATCCCGAGACTATGACGTTCCGCACCGACGACGGCGGGCGCGCCGGCATGTCGTTCATGATTCCGAGGAGCATCGAGGACGTCCGCAAGCGAACCCGGATGATGAAGTCGTGGGCGGACTTCGGATGCGGGATGCTCGGGCGCACGCCCGACTATCTGAATGTGAGTATCGCCGCGATGGCCGCGGCGCGCGATTTTTTTGCCGCAAGCGACAAACGCCACGGCGACAATATCTGGAACTACTACCTTCAGGCGCGCCATCACGACTGGTGCGCAACGCATACGTTGGTCAATCCGCGTGCGAGCCGTGCAAAGGGATGGACGGGACACACCGACGCCGAGTTGGCTCTGAGACTGGTCGAGAAGACGAACGACGGCATCATCGTGAACGGATGCCGGATGCTGGCGACGTTGGCGCCGCTCGCGGAGGAATTGCTGGTATTTCCTTCGACCGTGCTGAAAGCCGAGCCGGCTGCCGAGCCGTTCGC
>JBGPNU010000187.1:0-6972 GCA_041487675.1 Binatus sp. (SeqCode) | reverse complement strand
GTGGGGGCGAACCGGATTCGACGAAGACAATAGGGCCACGGTCGCACGCCGGGTGCTGTCGACCCGTAAAACTGGCAGACTGCGAAATTTACCCGCAGACAATAACGGTTACGCTCTGGCGGCCTAAGGGCCGCTAGCGTCCCGCCGCTGCTCGCCCATGGCAGCGGGTCGGGGCGTCATTTAGTGGGCTAGGGAACCGCAGTTCACCGGCTGGGCGGCGTCCCGAAACTTCAGCCGGCTGGCTTCCGGAAAGCCCGTCCGTGGGCGTTCCGGGTGCGAGCTAAAATCCGCGGACTAAGCGTGTAGTGGCCGTCGCCGGAAGGCCTTCGGACGGGGGTTCAATTCCCCCCGCCTCCACCATCGAAGAGGTTTCAATCAGGCGCCGCGCTGCCGCTGTTTAGTCGGCAGCGCGGCGTCCGACGTTGATGGCCGGCTGGCTTGATGAGCGGTTGCAGTGGAATATTGACTGCGAGCGCTATCAACCGGACGATTCCACAAACCAACCTGAGTTTCCCGAAGGTGGCGCGGGGCGTATCCTTTCCCCTAACGTGAAGCGGACTGGCCAGTACCCGGTGGCTGCGGCTATCGCACTCGTGGCGCTGCTGGGGGGCGGCTCACGCACCGCCCTAATTACTCTCCGGAGCACTCCTGTCAATCGCTTGGGCCGTCTGCCTCACGTGATGCTGTGGGCCTGGGAGCGGCGAGAAGATCTCAGCTTCATCGATCCCCGAGAAGTCGGCGTCGCTTACCTCGCGCGCACTCTCTATCTGAGCGGCGATCAAGTCGTGATTCGACCCCGGCGGCAGCCGCTGATCGTGCCCCACGATTCCGTCCTCATTCCGGTCGTGCGGATCGAAACCGACTGGCATCTGTCCCCGACCATGTCGCCCCGTCAGCGCGCGCAAGCCGCCAGAGCCATCGCCCGCATGGCCGACTGCTCCCCTGCTGCGATCCAGATCGACTTCGACGCCACGCGCTCGCAACGCGCGTTCTATCGCGATCTGCTGACTGATGTCCGCAGCCGTCTCCCGGATTCGATGCCGCTGTCGATTACCGCGCTCGCCTCCTGGTGCATATATGACGACTGGATCGCGGACCTGCCGGTCGATGAAGCGGTGCCGATGCTGTTCAGGATGGGTAGGGACTCCGAGCAAGTCACTGCGTATCTCCGACGGGGCGGCGACTTCGTGCCGGCCCTCAGCCGCTCGAGCGTGGGCATATCGATCGACGAACCATCCAGAGCGGCACCCGCAGGGAGACGAGTCTACATTTTCTCGCCGCGCGCCTGGACTCGAGAGGAAGCGGCGAAGGCGATTGCGGAGGTCGTCAAGTGAAGATCGTAGGCGCAGTGGCGATGGCGGTCGCAGTTACCGTGCTGGTCCTCACGCCGGCTGCGTGGACCAGCATTTACAATGAGCCGTACGCGTCTTTCGCCGCTCAAGACCAGCCCGATCCGCCGCTAGATCAGTTCGCCGCAGGTCGTCTTGGCCTGATACAGCCGAGCTGGGGGGATACGTATCTTTATGTCGCTTATCGCTATCTGGCCGGACCCGGCTTTGACGCGAACGAGCAGAAGGTGCTGCTCTCAGTCTGGAATGAGCCGCCGTATCCTCAGCCGGATCTCGAACCGCAGGCGGACTGGCTTGCGGCGCGCGCCAAAATACAGGGAGCGCCAGATCTGCAAACGTTCGACGACTTCGCTACGGTCCTCGACTATATGGTCTTCCGCAACTGCAACGACGACGCCTTCCGCACCGCGACTGCAACTCTTCAATTGATGGTCGCAAAGTTCGGTGCCTCCAGTCCGCAAGTTAAGCAATGGCTCGACGCTCAGGACATAGTTTTTCAAAACTGCCCGGGGTCAAAGAAAAACCCGTACATTCCACAGCCGCTCCACGGCGGGACGCGACTCGAGCTGGCTCAGCGCGCATATCAGATCGCCTCCGCTAACTTTTACAGCGAGAACTTCGATACCGCGGTCAGCATGTTCACCGCTATCGCCGCAAATTCGACCTCGCCGTGGCGGACGATCGCACCGTACCTCGTGGCGAGAGCGACCATTAGAAAGGCAACGCTGTCAGGCGAAAAAAACGACCCTGCGTTGCTCGCGCAGGCCGAGAAGCAACTTAAAGCCATAGTCGCCGGATCGGGTCCCGACAACCTCAAGGCTTCCGCGCGACGGTTGCTCGGTTTCGTCGGATGCCGCCTGCATCCGGAGGAGAGCCATGCGGAAGAAGTCCGCGCGATTATGCGGCCTGGCTCCGAGCGGACGCTGGCGCAGGACCTGAAAGACTACCGCGAATGCGGCACGGCACGGCAGGTGGGCGACTACTACGCAGACGACCTGGGCGATTGGATCGCGACATTCAAATCGACGGGCGCCCCGACGCACTCGATCGACAAATGGAAGCGGACCGGATCGCCGGCGTGGCTGGTGGCGTCGCTCGCCGAGACCTCCGGTTCAGACCCGAACGCCGGCGCATTGATCAAAGCGGCAGCGCACGTTGAGCCCAGTTCGCCGGCATACGTGACCGCAGAATTCCACATCGATCGGATTCTGATCGAGCAGGGTAAGAACGAAGAGGCTCGTGCACGGCTTGATGCGATCCTTGCCAAACCCGACGCACTGCCGCGCTCTGCCTACAACCAGTTCTCGGGGCTGCGCTTGAAGCTCGCGCGCAATCTCGACGAGTACCTCCGCTACGCTCTGCGCTATGCCGTCACGATCGAAGGCGACGCATATCCGGACGAATTCAACAATCTCTACATGCAGGAGCTCGCCCCCGGACCGCTGGACGACGTCCAGCAGCCCGCCGCGGGACCGCTGCTCGACGAGGACAGCGCGGCAGTGATGGACCGATGGCTGCCGCTCAGCGTGCTGAAGCAAGTCGCGCGCAGTCAGATATTGCCGCCGTCGTTGCGCGCACGGGTCGCGCTGAGTGTCTTGGTGAGATCGATTCTGATTGGCGATCGAGAAACGGTGCGCGAACTCGCCCCGCTCGTCAGCGACCTGATTCCGGCCCTGAAACCGTCGCTCGATGCGTGGCTCGCCGCGAAAACACGTGACGACGAGCGTTTCGAAGCTGCGCTGATGATACTCCGCAATCCAGGCATGCGCCCCTATGTCGAGTCGGGCATGGGGAGGCTCACCCCCTTAGGCAAGATGAATGTTTTTCGCGGCAATTGGTGGGGGGCGCTAATACCTCCGGTTAAGCCGACCCCGTCTGTCGCGGCAGTCGCGCAAGCACCCGTCCCCAGATATCCGATTTTTCTGTCCGACGCCGAGAGGAAATCAGCAGACCGCGAATGGACCAGCTTGTCGGCGATCGATGGACCGGAGGTTCTCTGCAGCGTGGCGATCCAGCACGCGGATGTCAGCCCCAAGGACGAGCGTGTTCCTGAGGCGCTCTATCGATGCATCTATGCCGTACATCTAGGTCCGTCGAGTGACCGCTGCGATGCTTTAGCAGAATCAGCGTTTCATCTGCTCCATGGCCGGTACCCGAACAGCACATGGGCCCAGGAAAACAAGTTCTGGTATCGTGGCAGCGGCTCGCCAAGTCAACAGGAACGATGAATCCGGTCATTAGCGTGCAGCGCCGTCGTTCAACGTTGATGGCCGGCTGGCTTGATGGACGGCTGCAGTGGAATATTGACGCGAGCGCTATCAACCGGACCGATTCCACAAATCAACATAACGAGGGCATTGTCATGATCGACCTCTACTACTGGCCAACCCCGAATGGACACAAGATCACAATCTTTCTCGAGGAGGCCGGACTCGATTACAAAATCGTTCCGGTGAACATCCGCAAGGGCGAACAGTTCGCGCCCGAGTTTCTCAAGATAAGTCCGAACAACCGGATGCCCGCGATCATTGACCACGACGACCACGACGGACCGGGCCGGAAGCCATTTGCGCTGTTCGAGTCTGGCGCGATCCTTCTCTACCTGGCGGAGAAGACCGGCAAGTTCATGCCGTCGGAGACCCGCGCGCGCTACAACGTCGTGCAGTGGCTGATGTTCCAAATGGCCGGCGTGGGACCAATGTTCGGGCAAAGAGGTCACTTTCTTCGCGCCGCTCCGGAGAAGCTCCCCTACGCGATCGAGCGATACACCAACGAATCGCGCCGCCTGCTCAACGTAATCGAAAATCGCCTCGGCGAGAGCGCATATCTCGCGGGAGATTACTCGATCGCGGACATGGCGACCTATCCGTGGGTAGTCGGAACGCGCCGCGAACCCGAGCAGTTGGAAAGCCGCCCGAATTTCAAGCGATGGCTCGATGCGATCGACGAGCGTCCCGCCGTGAAACGTGGGATCGCGGTGATGGCCGACCTGCCGCCCCAACCGCTCGACGACGAAGCGCGCTCGATACTCTACGGCACGAAACAGTTCGAGCGCCGCTGAGCGGATGCGCAGATGCCATCTTGTTTTTGAGAAAAATCTTCTCTGGCTGGAGGATTGCCAATGAGCTCGAGTGGCGACGATAAACTGCTCGTTCGTATCGAAGAACGAGTAGAAGAGGTTGTTCAGGGTGCGCTCCCGGGCTCCGACGGGGAGCATCGGTTACAACAGAAATACGGCAAGACGACTCATGCGATTGCGTTTTATCGACACCAGGTGCTCGACCATCTCAATTCCGCGATGCAGGCGTTTCTCGCCCGTCAGGAGATGATGTTCGTCGGGACTGCGGATAGTAAGGGACAGGCCGATTCGGCGTTTCGATGCGGGCATCCGGGGTTTGTGAAGGTGCTCGACGAGCGCACCGTCGCGTATCCCGAGTACCGTGGAAACGGCGTGATGGCGAGTCTCGGAAACATCTCGGAGAATCCGCATGTCGGTTTGTTGTTCATCGATTTCGGAGACCGGATTGGTCTTCACATAAACGGCGGCGCGCAAATAGTCGAGAACGAGGAGTTTCTGGAATTTTTGAAGGATCACCCAGCCGAACAAGCGATACTGGGCGACGCGGTACTTAAGGACATCATCGAAAGTGACGGCGGACATCTCGAACGATGGGTGATGGTCCGAGTCGCCGAGACATACGTGCAGTGCTCCAAGCATATTCCCCCGATGCAGCGGATCGACCACGACATCAAGTGGGGAGCGCCAGACCATCAAGCTGAAGACCATCATGTCAAAGGCGGCGATTACTTCGGCACCGCCCACGGCCAGAAGTGACCCGCCTCGCCAAGATGAAACCCCGCTATTGGCCAGCCAGTGCGATCAACTCGGGGCTGTTTAGTACCTCGTAACCTGCTTGGCGCAGAAAGATAAACTGATAATCGCTGATCGCGGTCGCCGTACCGTCTTGTTCCACGGCGTCCCAGATACCGCGTCGGAGTTCTTGATACTCTGGTGTCAACTTGGGATCGATGTGAGCGCCGCCATCCTTATTGGTCGAGGCCAACACAATGGCGCGTCGAGTGATCTCTAGTCGGTTCGATACCGCGATTACTTGGTTCCACCAGCTATCGCGTCCCATCAAACCCTTGAATGAACCACTGCCCAGCTTGGGTCGAACATTGGTTTGCTCAGAAGTCATTTGAAACAGACCGATACCGTCGGCGAAGATCGCCCCCGGTGGTATAGGTCTAACCGTTGAAAGTATTCGTAAAGTCCCGGCTCCTATTTGAGTCAGCAGCGACGTGCTGTTCTTTGTATCGTGGAATAGCACTCGGATCACTGTTCCAATACGAATAGCCTCGTCTAGAAAACCTCCATCAAAACTCTCGCAAGATCTTTCTATGAATCCGAGTTGGCGTTTCAAGTGTGCTTTGAAGTCCGTGCCGCTCATCTGCTAATTCCTTCAGATATGATCAATGGTGCCGACGGCTCTTTTTGGTGGGCAGGGAGTGAATCGAGCACTCGACACAAGGATTTTCAGTCATTTGCTCTGCCGACTGAGCTACCCGCCCACCGTTACACGAAAATCAAACGCAATCAAATTCGCAACGCCGCACCCGCTCCTCGTTCAAACTTCTAACAGGCCGTCAGGCCGCATCTTCATCTTCCCGACGGGAAGTCCGAAACCTGCGTGAGGTTTCGGGATCCTCTTATGCATGCGCCGGGGGCGATGCGTGAGGTTTCGGGGAAACGGATCCTTCCCCTTGCCCTGATTCACTTCGCGCGAGGCTCGCTATTGCCGTGTGGCTGTCCGCGCGGAGCCTGCGCGGGAGCCGGGGGTGGCTGCCCGCGCTCGGCACGAGCACAGCTGAGTAGTATGTTACTGCATATACCAATAGTCGGTCGCAAGAGCATCGAAACAACTACCGACGTAGCGGACTATTCAATAAGACAACCTGAAACGACGGAGAGAGAATTTGCGCACGCAAGTCGGGATCGTCGGTGCGGGACCTGCCGGGCTGATGCTGTCGCATATGCTGCACCTCGAAGGCATCGAGTCTGTCGTGCTCGAGGCGCGCAGCCGGAAGTACGTCGAGGAGCGAATCCGCGCGGGCGTGCTCGAGCAGGGCACCGCCGATCTGCTGATCGAAACCGGAGTGGGCGAGCGGATGAAGCGGCAGGGGCTGGTCCATCACGGGATCGAATTGCGCTTCGGCGGGCGCGGACATCGCATCGATCTGAGCCAACTGACGAACGGAAGCGCGGTCACGATTTACGCTCAACACGAAGTCATCAAGGATCTGATCGGCGCGAGGCTCGCCACCGGCGGTCAAATAGTTTTCGAGGCCGAGGATGTCAGCGTGCACAATTTCGATAGCTCGACGCCACGGATTCGGTTTCGCGAGGACGGAACGGTGACTGAGCTTCACTGCGATTTCGTCGCCGGATGCGACGGCTTCCACGGAATATGCCGACCGACTGTCCCGGCTAATGCGCTGACTATGTATGATCGTACATACCCATTCGCGTGGCTGGGTATTCTCGCCGAGGCGCGTCCGTCGTCGGAGGAACTCATTTATGCATACCACGAGCGTGGCTTTGCACTGCATAGTATGCGCTCGC
>JBGPNU010000186.1:0-7066 GCA_041487675.1 Binatus sp. (SeqCode) | reverse complement strand
GTATTGCGCGTGAACGAAGCGACTTTCCCGTCGGCGAAGTTGCTTACGAAGCCGAGCGCGCCTGTGCCCGGAGTCGGAGTCGGCGTCGGAGATTGGGAGCCGCCGCCAACCTCCGTCAAGAATCCGCCGGTATTGCACGACGCCGTGTTGATCATGGCTGCGATAAGGATTGCCGCCGGAACCATCCGGATGAAGTTTTTCAATATGGTTCGGCTGAGTAGTCGGTTGCCCTGATACATCTGTCGAAGTACCGCCCTTTCTGGTCCGCCCGGTCTAAGAGTCTAAACAATCTTGGAGTCTAAACAATCTCGGAATCGCGATCGATTACAAGAGCATCATGCACGGAGAAAAGCGCCAACGTCCTCTCTTTACCCCACTGCAAATGCCCGCCCCTGCACCCTTCATAGGAAGTAGGTCCACACAGGAAGTCCGAAATCCAGTGTGGGTATCGAATCTGAAATCCTTATCTTCTCTCTTTTCTCCTTACTCAGGTGCAGGGGCTGGCCCCTGCCCTTGACACCGCACCACCTTCGGGCGGAGACCCAACTTGATGGGCGCGAATAAGTTGGGCGCGAAAAATTCCGCGGCGACGATCATAATCCGCCGCGCGACGACCGCCGATGCGGCCGAAGTCGCGACCGTGTATATCGACTCTCGGCGCGTCGCCGTCGCCTTCATGCCGACCGTCGGCACTGACGCGGAGATTCGCGCCTTTGTGATCGATCGCATGGTAGTGGAGCGCGAGACTTGGGTCGCAGAGGCGGGCGGGCGAATCGCGGCGGTGATGGTGCTCGATGCCGACATGGTCAATCAATTTTACGTGTCCCCAGCCGACCAACGCCGTGGCGTCGGCGGCCTTTTGCTCGCGCATGCCAAGCAACTTCGCCCCGCGCGCCTTCGCCTCTACACCTTCCAGAGCAACGCTCCCGCGCGCCGCTTTTACGAGGCGCGCGGCTTCATCGCAAAGGAATTTACCGACGGCGCGACCAACATGGAGCGCGAACCCGACGTGCTTTACGAATGGACCCCCTGAGACCGCAATTTTCTGCCAAGGAGTCAGCGCGATGGCCAAGATCGATCTGAGCAAAGTTCCCCGCTTCTCCGAACTCCCGATCAAACCCGATAAACCCAAGGAGTCGTCGTGGGGCGTGTTCGGCGACGACGATGAACTCGGATGCCTCAACTTCCTCAGCCCCGAAGGCGTAATCGACGCAGCGCGCCTGGTGCGCAAGGGGCTGGTCTTCCGCCTCGATACGAAGATCAACTATGCGAAGCCGCCGCTGTTCGCGCGGCCTCCCGCAAAACACAACATCATGAGCTTCGAGCGCTTCGGCCTGCTCGGTTTCGACGACTCGCTCGACAGCTACAACACCCAGGAGGGCAGCCAGTGGGACGGTCTCGCCCACGTCGGCAGCCCGCGCTACAAATTGTTTTACAACGGGGTGAAATCAAGCGAGATCAAAGACGGTCCCGACGGACGTCTCAGCATCCATAAGTGGGCCAACAAATTCGTCGGGCGCGCGGTCCTGCTCGACGCCTTCAGGTATCGGATGTCGCACGGCCGCACCATCGATCCGCTCAAGTCGGAACGCTACAGCCTTGACGATCTGAAGGAGACCGCCGTCGCGCAAGGCGTCGAACTGAAACCGGGCACGATTTTGCTCATTCGCACCGGATGGATGCAGGCCTATCTCGCGGCGTCGGCGGCGGACAAGGCCGCGATGGCGCCGCTCGACGGCCTCAAAGCGTGCGGCATCGACGACACCCGCGCGATGGTCGAATGGTTCTGGGATCATCGGATTGCCGCGGTCGGCACCGATTGTCCCGCGGTCGAGCCATGGCCGTGGGATTTCAAGAATGAGGGAGCACTGCACTACCGCACGCTTTGCCTGCTCGGACTGCCGATTGGCGAGCAGTTCAACCTCGACGAACTCGCAGCCGATTGCGCGGCCGACCAGCGCTACGAATTCATGCTGGTGTCGGTGCCGATCAATCTGGAAGGCGGGATTGCGTCACCCCCCAACGCAGTCGCGATCAAGTAGGCCGGGCGAACTAGTTTCGTCACCTGGCCGATCGCGCCGTTACGGCGATTGCGATCCGCACCGCGGTCTCCATCGTCGCGAGCGCCATGCTCGGCGAGCTCCGATGCCGCCCGGCCTGGCGCGCCTCGTACGGCAGATGGATAAACCCGACCGGGATGCGGGGCTTGCGCCGGAGATTATGCAGCGCTGCATACATCAGCGCGTTGCACGCATACGCACCGGCGCTCAGCGACACGCTCGCGGGAATGTCCTTGCGATCGAGTTCGCGGATGATTCGGCTTAGTGGCAATCGCGAGAAGTACGCGTCGGGTCCGCCGCGCACGACTGCCGCGATACCCGGATCGCCGCGCCTGGCCAGCGCGCCGCGCTCGTCGGCGAGATTGATCGCGATTCTCTCCAGGGATATCGCCGGCCTGCCGCCCGCCTCGCCGAGTCCAATCACCGCGCGCGGCCGGTAGCGCACGATTGCGCCGATGATTCGCCGCGCCGCCTTCGCGCATCCAACCGGCACGCGCACCGACTTTATCTGCATCCCGCCGATGGTCTCACCGTCCAGGCTGCGCGCAATTTCCCACGACGGATTTATCCGTTCGCCGCGAAACGGTTCGAATCCGGTCAGAATCAGGATCGGTGGCATCGCGATGCGCTCAGCTCTTGCGGCGCGGATACTCTCTTGGCAGGTCGTCGCGGTTGCCCCATTCCGCCCACGACCCGAAGTAGTTCCTCACGTTCGGATACCCCGCGAGCTTGAGCGCGATATATGCGTGCGCCGCGCGATATCCGCCCTGGCAATACGGGATTATCTCGGCAGCCGGATCGAGCCCGAGTGCTTCGTATTGCGCGCGCAGCTCGCCCGCCGATTTCATCATGCCGTCCAATCCATTCGCCTCGCTCCAGTCCTGATGGATTGCGCCGGGAATCGCGCCGCCATACTTCGCTCGCACGCGTTCGCTGTAGTACTCGGCGTCGCTGCGAACGTCGAAGATTTGCACGTCGTGCCGCCCGATTCGCTCGAGCAGATGCGTATATGAGGCGAGATTTTCCGCGCGTGGTTTGATCGTGAAATCGGTCGGCGCGAATCTATCAACCTTGGCCGCCAACTTTTCGCCCGTCGCCTCGAGTCCGCCGTCGAGCATCCGCGCTTTCGGATGTCCCGCGTATTCGAGCGCCCACGCCCCGCGCGCCGCGCGCATCCCGGATTCATTCTCGTAGAACACGATGGTTTCGCGGCCCGTGATTCCGAGCGCCGAGAATATCCATTGGAGCTGCGCGCCGAACTCCGCGATGCCCCGTTCGGAGGTGTCCGTATGATGAAACGGGAGCGGATCGAAATGGCGCGCGCCCTGCAGATGCCCAGCCCAGAAATCCTTGGCGGGCCGCGTGTCGATCAGGACAATGCCTGGATCGCGCCGATGCTCCCTAAGCCATCGCGAATCGACGACCAGCTTCGATTTGCGATCTGTGCCGCCAATTTTCTTGCCTTTCAACCCGCAGCCTCTCTTTTGTGTCATTCTGAGCGCAGCGAAGAACCCCGGATCTTTTCCTGAACCCTTCGAGTACTCAAGACAATACCTCGCCCCTTCTTCTTATACCTCGCCCGTTATTTCACGGGAGAGGCGGCGGGCCGCTTGGCGGCCGGTAGGTGAGGGTTCTGCCTCCGCTCCTGCATTTTCCAGAGTCGCCACCCGCCCCCGCCAATCTCTATCGATCGAGTCCAACCACTTCGCCAATAGAGCGAAATCCTCCGCGCCGGAGCAAGTCTGCCAGCCCCGATTTTATTCTGCCGACCAGGCCGGGACCCTCGTAGATAAGACCCGTGTACAGCTCGACCATCGAGGCGCCGGCGCGGATATGCAACCACGCATCCTCGGCGCTCGCGATTCCGCCGACGCCGACGATCGGAATTTGTCCGCCGGTGTGCGTATAGATGTCCCGGATCAGCTCGCGTGCGCGAATCTTGAGCGGCGGCCCGCTGAGTCCGCCTGCGTGCGGCGACGAGACGCCGACCGCAGCGCGGGCAATGGTGGTGTTGCATGCCACGATTCCGTCCAGTTTCAACTCGAGCGCGGTATCGCAGATCCGAAACAGATCGTTACGTTCCAGATCCGGCGCAATTTTCAGCAAGATCGGGGTCCGATCCACCGTCTCGCCGGCGCGCTCGCGCATCGCGTCGAAAATCTCGCGCATCTTCTCTGGCGATTGCCAGTTGCGAAGCCCCGGAGTATTCGGCGAGCTCACGTTGATCACCACGAAGTCCGCAAGCGCGCCGAGCCGCTCCATCAACGATGCGTAATCCGCGGCGACTTGAGTCGGCGGTGTGTCCTTGTTCGGCCCGAAGTTGAGCCCGAGGCGAATCGCGATCCCGCTCTTTCGAACCCGCTCGATCCGCCGCGCAACCGCCTCCATTCCTTCGCTCGGGAAACCGAGACTGTTTATCAGTGCGCGCCGCCCGCGAATGCGCCAGATCCGCGGCGCTTCATTTCCCGGCTGCGGGATTGGCGTTATCGTTCCCAGCTCCGCAAAGCCGAATCCGAGCGTCTGCCATCCGCCGACCGCGACGCCATCCTTGTCCATTCCGGCCGCAAGCCCGACCGGATTGCCAAAATCCATTCCCCACAGCTTGACGCCAAGCTCGGGCGGGTCCTTGCGAATTGAAAAAGCCGGCACGGCCGAGAGCATCGACAGCGTCAGCCGATGCGCGGTCTCGGCGTCGAGACCGAACAGGAACGGCCGGAGGATCCAGCGGTAGAGGGAGTCCAAGGTCGAAACAGGGTTCATGGCGCCTCTGCATAGGCAATCTTGCAATGCGGCAGACGCGGCGCAATCGCAATTGGTGTGGATTCACGAGGGTCCGCCCTGATGCAGTCGCACCGCCGCTTGGAATAAGATTGGGTGTGGGCGAGGCTTGAGCGCCTTCCCGCAGCGTCGAGGATCGAGTGGACAACCAGGCAAAAATGCAGGTCAAGTTGATCGACTACGCTCAGGATCCGCTCGAGAAACTCTACGCGGCGTTTCGCACCTGCTATTCCTCCGACACGCCAATCGAAGTCTGGGAAAAGATCAGGTCGGAGAAAATCACCCACGAAAAAATCCGCGACTTCATCACCGAGCGTCTGAAGACCGGCCACGCGTCGCCGCTGGAGCAAATCGTTTTCTGGTTCGGGATCGCAAACGTGTCGCGCTCGCTGTCGCATCAGTTCGTCCGCCATCGGATCGGAATCAGTTTCGAGCAGCAGAGCCAGCGCTACGTGAAATTCAAGCAGGACAAGCTCGCGTTCGTGCTGCCCGACTCGTGGTCGCGCGCCGGCCTCGAGGACGAATTTTCGGACCTGGTCGCGAAGACTTCCGAGCTGTATGCGAAGGCGCTCAAAGCCGGAATTCCCGCCGAGGATGCGCGCTTCGTGCTGCCCAACGCGGCGCCGACGAATTTTCACGTGATGGTGAATTTCGCCGAGATGCTGCACATCTGCGACTTGCGCCTGTGCCTTCGCGCGCAATGGGAGATTCGCCGGATGGTCGCGATGATGCGCGCGGAAATCCGCCGCGCGCTCCCGGAAATCGCGGTCTTCTTGCAGCCAAAATGCGGCGAGAACCGGATGGGCTACTGCGACGAGTCGCTCGACGAATACAAAAAGTGCCCGCTCAGCAAAGCGCGCCCGCATAAATCGAGTCTCTTCGAGCTCTACGAAAAATTCGGCTCGCGAAAGGCGCAAGCCCTGGGCGAAGCCGAGTACCGCGCCGTCGAGGAAGTCGAGCAACTGTAGTTTTTTGGGAAAAAGTTTGACCGGCATCCCTGCCCGTTTCTTTTGTGTCATCCCGAGCGGAGTCTCCGAAGCCGAGAGACCTCTTCTTACCTCGCCCGTTACTCTACGGGAGAGGAGGCCGGCCGCTCTACGGCCGGTAGGTGAGGGTGCAGCCGTCTTTGTGTCATCCCGAGCGGAGTCTGCGGAGTCGAGGGACCCCGGCTCCTGTCCGTCTTTGTGCATCCCGAGCGGATCGAAGAACCAATGAGTGACGATTCCCAATCGGCCACGATCGACGACGCGATTGCATCCTTCAATCGCGGCGAATATTTCGAAGCAGCCGAAAAATTCGAACTGGCCGCGCGTTCGGTGGACAACGACAACGATTTGAAAGATCTCGCCGGCGCGCTCAATCGCATCGCCGCCGCGCTCCATCTCCGTTTCGAGCGCGGCGGCAGGCAGTCATCGATCAACCTGTTGTCGCAGGCCATGCTCGTACTCGACGACCTGAAACCGGCGCGCGGCGGTATCGACGTCGAGCGCCTATGCGCGGAACTCGCGGCCTATACCGAAGAGATGCGCGCGAGCCCGCGTTCCGAGCGCGACGGCCTCAAGCATCGCGCCCGAATCTTCCTCGAACGCCGCCGCGCCCCGAAGATTAATATGAAAACACCAATTTGAAGAGACCAACCTGCGCGATTTGGTTTTCTGGTTCCCTCGCCCGTTATCGGGAGGTGCCACTGACACACGGGCTAGGGTGAGGGACATCTGCTGCGGCGCGATTGTCTGCTGCGCCGCGGGCGCCGAGAAGGGAACGGCCCGTCGGTAGCGCGTATCGCAGCCAGCCGCTAAGACAATTCCCGTTTTTGCGACTTGACTGGCAAGCTCTGAGAGCTGGCCTCGGAGGGTCGCTATGGCTTGGAAATCGGAATGGGATGCACTCTCGATTCGTATTACCTACCTAGCTGCGCTCGGCGGCCCTGTGCCAGTGGCACCCTCCGCAAAAATACGGGCGAGGTAAATCCCCCTACCTGTTCTAACAGGGCGAAGCCCGCATCCGGTCCACCAAGGAAGCGCGAAAGCAGGGGCCAGCCCCTGCACCCATGCCAGGAAGAAAATAACACAGGAAGCGCGAAACCCAGTTTGGGTTTCGCATTCCGAAGATTGTGCGCGGGCTGCACCCTCACCTCCCTCGCTGCGACCGCGTTTTGCGCTACAATCGCAGACGCGATGGACTTGACGCAGGAACAGATCTCCGACGGCCTGAAGCGCGCCCACTAC
>JBGPNU010000185.1:0-7073 GCA_041487675.1 Binatus sp. (SeqCode) | reverse complement strand
GGAAGAGACCGCTCGCGCCAAGCTGCTCGAGATCGCGCACAAGCGGCTGGCCGGGCTCAAGTACGAACTCCTGACGCATGTCGGCGAGCCGGCCGGCGCCATCTTAAACGCCGAAAAGAAGACGAACGCCGATGTGATCGTGATGGCCACGCACGGGCGGCGAGGCTTCAAGCGCTTTTTCCTTGGCAGCATCGCCGAACTCGTGCTCCGCGAATCCACCTGCCCGGTCCTGACCGTGCGGTCCACTCCGGAGCAAAACGACCTGGTCGGCACTTGGATGACGAAAAATCCGGTCACGGCGACTCCGCGCGAGAAGCTCGCCTCCATAGCGGCAAAGATGCACGCGGGGGGCTTTCGATGCGTACCCATCCTGAATGACGGCGCCCCGGTCGGAATTGTAACCGACCGCGACATCCGCCAGCGCACAGGCTTTCTGGATCAAACCGAGGCGTCCAAGGCAATGAGCGAGGCGCTGATAACCGTAACACCCTCGACCGACATCCGGGAGGCTGCCCGCCTGCTGCGCGATCGGAAAATCGGAGGGATGCCAGTGGTGGAGAACGGAAAACTCGCCGGCGTAATAACCACCGCCGACGTGCTCGAGGCGCTGACCGCACGGGGCTGAGCGGGGCGAGCAGCCGGGAGCGATGCACCCGGTGAAATGATGGAAACACGCGGAACGCCGAGGCCCGGCGGACAGTCCGCCGGCGGCGTCTCGACGCTGGTCGAGGCAATGATGCGGCCGGAGTTCTACCCGGATTCGCCCCCGCGTGTCGAACTCAAGCAGACGCACATTTCTTACGTCTTCCTCGCCGGCGACTGCGTTTACAAGGTGAAGAAGCCGGTTCATTTCACATTTCTCGATTGTTCCGAGCTCGCGCAGCGGTTCCACTACTGCTGCGAGGAAGTGCGTCTAAACGCGCGTCTTTCGCCGCGTGTGTACCTCGGCGTCTTCGCGATTCTTAAACGTGCGGCCTCCTTCGTGCTCGGACCCGAGGTCCGCGTGGAGCATCCCGAAGCCATCGAGTACGCGGTCAAGATGCGCCGGCTGCCCGAAGACCGAATGCTCGACCGGCTGCTCGCCGCGCGCCAGGTCGACAGCGTCACGATTCGCGCTATTGCGACGCGTATCGCGGAATTTCACGCGAGCGCGCCGTCGAATCATGGATGGAGGTACGGTTCAGCCGCGGCGATCTGGCGCGGCGTGATCGGGGAAATCGCGCAGAACGAGGCCTTCGTCGGTCACACGCTTCGCAAAGACCAATTCACGGCGATCGACGCCTTCTGCCGCGCCTTTATCACGGCTCATTGGCGGCCATTGAATGACCGGGCGCGCGCGGGCCGCGTCCGCGAAGGTCACGGCGACTTGCGCGCCGAGCACATCTGCCTTGCGGACAACGAAAACGAAATTGATGTGATCGATTGCGTCGAGTTCAGCGAGCGGCTCCGCTACGGCGACGTCGCTTCGGAGATCGCATTCCTGGCGATGGACCTCGAGCGGCTCGGCGCGCCTCGGCTCGCCGAGGAGTTGGTCGAGGCCTACGCGGAGATCATTGGCGACGAAGAGCTTGCGGTGTTCGTCCCGTTCTACAAGTGCTATCGCGCATGCGTGCGCGGCAAAGTCGAGAGTCTCCGAAGCCTCGAACGCGAGGTTGGCGCGGCGGAGCGCGAGCGCGCCAGCCAACTCGCGCGTAGTTACTTCACGCTTGCGTGGCGCTATACGCGCGGCACATCGCCGAGTCTGATCGTAGTGTGCGGGCTTTCGGGCACCGGCAAATCGACCGTCGCACGCATGCTTCAGCATCGCAAAGGCTTCAAAACGATCACCTCGGACCGCGTCCGCAAGCGCCTGGCAGGAGTTTCCGCGCACGAGCACGTCCGCACGGACTACGCGACAGACATATATTCCGATCGATTTACGAGAATCACCTATGACGCGATGCTCGACGAAGCGGAGAGCCTGCTGATCGACGGCCGCGGAGCAATTCTCGACGCGACGTTCAAATTGGCCGCCGACCGGCAGCTCGCACTCGCGATCGCGGCACGGCGCGGCGTGCCGGTGCTCTTCGTCGAATGCGTCCTCAGCGAAGACGAAGCGATACGGCGGCTAGAGCGGCGCGGATCGATGCACGGTGAAGTGTCGGACGCTACGCCGGAGGTGTACGAGAAGCAGCGCGCCGAGTTCGAGCCGATTAACGAGATTCCGCCGCGAAACCACCTGCGCATCGACACCACCCGCCAGCGCGAATACCTTGTCGCCGAGATCGAGGATGCGCTCGAGCGCCTGCCGCATCCGATGTCCTACGAACATCGCAACTCAGACGCCCAGCAGAAGAACGTCATACTGCAAGGAAGAGCAGAACGGAGCCGATCGCACTCATGATCGCTCCGTACCCGAAAGCGACTTCTGCCGAGATTCTACTCCATAGCAATCCCACGACGATGCTCGAGACGAGGTCACCCACTCCATTCGTCGCCGCGAGAATCCCGAAGCCTGCGCCACGCACGTCTGCGGGCAGCAGATCCGTCGCTACCGCTGACCCCAGTGTCTCCTCCGCCGCCATCACCGTGCCTTCCAGGACAAACAGCAGAACCAACGGCGTGAGGCTTCGCGGTCCGATCGCGAACCCGATCGTCGCGATTACATCGACCACGTAAGCCGCCGCCAACAAATATCTCCGTTGATAGAGATCGCCCAGCACGCCGATCGGATAGTCGAATAACGCGTGCGCGACGTTGTGCACAACGTACAGCGCAATGGCGGCGCTCATCGCCTTAGCCGACGAGCCCATGAGATCAGCGGCGCGCAACACGAGCATGCTGTGAGCGAAGTCACCTGCTCCGAATACTCCGACCGCGAGCAAAAACCGTCGAAAAGCAGGCGGTGTCGCAGCGGCCCAGCCGCGAAAAGGCCTCGGTTCCTGGCGCCCACCATCGGGTTCGCGGACCAGGAAGAAGAACGCCGCTGCGGACAGCACCCCGGGAACGAGACTGATTAGGAAGACGCGACGGAACCCCACACGATGGAGCAGGAACATCGCCAACAGCGGCCCAAGAATCGCTCCGATAGTATCGGCCGAACGATGAAACCCGAAGGCAGTTCCCACTTTGTCCGCGGGCACCGAATCAACCAGCAGGTTGTCTCGACAAGGTCCACGCGCGCCCCGTGCCATCCAGCCGACTGTCCGGGCAAGCAGCAGCTCGAACCAGGATTGCGCAAGCGCAAATGAACCCGTCGCGAGACCGGTGATCAGATACCCGAGACTCGCAACTCCATGTCGCACGCCGACGCTATCTGCGAGACGGCCGCCCGCGACCTTCGCAAAGGTTGACGCCCCATCAGACGCGCCCTCGATTATCCCTAAGGCGGCGGGGGATGCACCGATTGTCACGATGAACAACGGCAAAATGGCAGTTGCCATTTCATGGCCGAAGTCCGACAGCAAGCTCGCGAGTCCCATCCCGAGGATGTTGCGATTCAGCCATCCGGGCGCGCCGGCTAACTGGTCTGCTTCGTGCGCGCTGGGCGGTTTGGGCGTGGCATCCACTTATGTCGACGGCTCATTACGACCGGAAATCGCTCACATTGGAGCATCCGCAACGGTCAGGCATCAGATCCGCTCGAACACCCGCCGCATCCTATTTCCTACGAACATCGCAACTCAGACACCCATTGAGACCGCGCACGCGGACTTATCGCATCGCTGTTCGGCGATCCTGAATCGTGTCGCGAACTCGAGGCAGCCTCTTTCATCGAACGACAAGCACCGAACATGTCGCGTGGCTCACAACCTTGTCGGCCGTCGTCCCGAGAAACGTGCCCCAGAACTTCGAGTGGCCCGTGTGCCCCACCACCAGGAGATCGACGCCGGCATCCTTCACGTAGTGCACGAGCGCCTGAGCGGGATGGCCCACGCGCTTATCCGCGACCACCTCGACACCGTATTTCTTCCCGGCATCGAGTGCTTCCTGCCGGAGCTTCTGGAAAATCACGTCCGCGCGCTCGAGCTCTTCATTAGTCTCGCTTGGAGCACCCGGATAGCGCGGCAATTCCTCGATGAAGATCGTCCACAACTTCTGCTTGTCGGCGCGCGCCAGATGAAGCGCAACGTCTAGTGCCCGCCTGGAGCCCTCCGAGCCGTCAAGCGCGCAGGCAATTTTCCGGTACATCGGCAACATCCTCCTACTGGTTAGCGGCGCGAACCGGCTGGACGGCGGGTTCTTCATGGACCGGCTCAGAACCCGTCTCAGGCATGAAGAAGCGCTCCGCAATGAGCGTCGGTACTACGGCGCTCAAGATCACCACGGTCACGAGCATGGTGTACTGAGCTTGCGAGATAATGTGATTTTCCAGGCCGAAGAGCGCCGAGATGGTGCCGAAGGTAAGCCCCGTCGACATCAGCATGGTCGTGTACATGCGCTCGCGGGACGGAATACCGAAGCCGTAGCTCAGCGGCCATACACCTACAAATTTCGTCAGCATTTTGATTCCGAGCAAGATCGCAACTAACCCGACGGTCGGGATTAAGGCGGGCAGTGACACGTACAGACCCGCCTTGATGAAGTAGAAGGGTGTCAGCATTGTGAAGGCGATGGAGCGCATCCGGTTCACCAGCACTCGATCGTTGAGGAACACTCCGGCGACGACCAAACCCGCGAGATAGGCCGGCAGGACGGCCTCGCTCTTTGCCATCGTCGCGAGCCCGCCCAGGAAGAAAAGAACCAGAAAGAGGAATTTGACTTCTGGCTCGCTCACGCGAGTCTCGCCCAGACTTTTGATAATCCCGCGTGTCCACGACGGCAGAAAATAAAGCATCACTGCCATAACGACTACGAACAACAGCATCCAGCGATTAAAATTCGCGAAAAACACCCCCAGCGCGAGAACGGTTCCGAAGTCGTTGATGAAACAAGCCGCGAGTATCATCTTCCCAAGCTCGGTTTGACTGAGCCCATTCTCAACCAGCACGGCGTACACAACTGCGACCGAGGTCGTGGACAACGCTATACCTGCGATGAGCGCCTCATGATACGTCCAGCCAGCGAGCCAGTACGCAAACGCCAAGACCCCGAGGAACGGGATTAGGAAAGCAATGATGCCGATGGCCATGCTTTCTTTTAGATGCGAACGAAGCGATTCGGGATCGATTTCCGCTCCGGCCAGAAACGTCAGCAATGCGGCGCCAAAGGTGGCAAGGAAACTGATCCAGTCGTTCGACTGTATGTGAAAGGTATTGCCCGCGAGCACACCGAGCAGGATTTCGATCAGCGCCACCGACACGCCCAGACGAATCGAGATCAGGCTTGCAAGGAACGCTATCCCCATCCACGCCGACGCTTCAAACCAGACGTTGTGCATCCGACTGCCTCCATCGCACGGCTCGCGCGCGGCGCCAATACGTTCGCGTGAGCGCCATTTCGATCGCGACCTGTGTCGCGCCACCGATGTTCAGGTAGGGATATAAACGAAAACCCCTACCGGTCTTCCGACCTCGGTAGGGGTCATCAGCCCTGCTCGGAGCAGAGCGGTTTTGGTGAACCCCATCACCAGATGCTCATAACTTTAACAGGCCGTGCTTTTCAGTCAATCGCCCGAGAAGATATACCGCGCCCAGCAGCCGCATCCGATTTCCTACGAACATCGCAACTCAGACGCCCAGTGAGACCGCGCGCGCAGCGTTATCGCATCGCCGTTCGGCGATCCTGAATCGTGTTGAGGTACGCGATAATTTTCCCGATCACCTCACCGATCCCGTATTCACCCCTTTCGCCTTGACCAAGCTCGTAAAGGCGCTCTCCCCATACGGGCATGTCGCGATTCCCGTGCGCTCTGACCGTATCTCGACCGTCTATAAATGCGGCGATGCGATGTGCCGGCAGTGGCATGCCATATTTGTCGCCGAGCTTGCGGAGATTCGCCGGCGGCCTTAAGAGGCTCTTCGCCACCGGACCGTCTCCGAGACCATCTTGACCATGGCAAGACGCGCAGTAGCGAACGAAATAACGGTGCCCGTCGCTCACGTCCTTGTCCAAAGAGAGCGCGGGCCGCGAGACGGACAGTGCGGCGCCTAGCGCAAACATCGACCAGAACACTTTTAGCTTCATCGATTCACCATTTAATCGAAATGCTCAGCGCGCGATAGGAGTGGCGACCGGCGACTTCCCGCTCCGTTGTCGCCAGCTATTGGCTTCACGCGTTTTTATTTTTGCCGGGGCGTGCTAAGCTAGATAATAAGCTAGCTGAGAGATGATCATGCGGGAAGTCGGATCGTTCGAAGCAAAAAACAAGTTGAGCGCACTCCTCGATCAGGTCGAGCACGGGGCGGAAATCATAATAACCCGCCATGGGAAAGCCGTCGCCAAACTCGTGCCCCCGGAGCCGGGATTCGACCGCAAGAAAGCAAAGCGCGCCGCCGCTGGTCTGCGCGAAGCCAGCAAGGGAGTCATGCTCCTCGGCCTCAAAATCAAGGACCTGATCAATGATGGGCGCCCGTGAGCTTCGTCATCGATAATTCCGTCGCGCTCGCGTGGTGCTTCGAAGACGAGCACACCCAACCGGTCATGGAGCTTCTGGACCGCGTCGCTGAAACCGGCGCCTTTGCTCCCTCCCTCTGGCCTCTGGAGGCTTTGAACGGGCTCCTGATGGCCGAACGCAGAAGGCGCGTTGACGCGAGGCGGCGGCAGCGCCTTGCGGGCTTTTTGCGCGCCCTGCCCGTCACCTTGGATGCTGAGACCGCTGACCAGGCATGGACGGCCACGGCCCGACTGGCTGAACGCCATCGGCTCAGCGTGTACGACGCTGCCTATCTGGAACTCGCGCAGCGCCGGAAACTGCCCCTCGCCACCCTGGACGAGGACCTCATCAAAGCCGCAAAAGCATTGGGCACGACAGTGCTTGGAACCTGAACGTAACCCGCATCCACTCACACACTAGCGGTTTTCTGCGCGAAAATACGGCCCAGTTCGCATGCTCAACGCGGGATAGGCGTCGCGGCCGGAGTCGGAGTCGCGGTTGATGTGGGCGACGGTTGCATCGCCGCTGCGGCCGCTTCGGGATCCGGGATGTATTCCGG
>JBGPNU010000184.1:0-7074 GCA_041487675.1 Binatus sp. (SeqCode) | reverse complement strand
ATACGTGCGTGAGCATCCCGAAAATGAGCTGCTGCACATCTGGGGCGCCGACGTATGGAATGGCGCGTGGTGCCGATGCGGTCGATGCCGCGAGCTTGCGCCGCAGATCCAGTACATGGATGTCGTCAATGCGATCGCCGCGCAACTCGCCGATGACGCGCAGGCGCCGCCGGTCGCGTATCTCGCCTATCACGACACTCTTGAGCCGCATCCGGGTTTGAAGCCGCTCAAGAACGTATGGTTCGAATGGGCGCCGCGCGAGCGATGCTACAGCCATGCGATCGACGATTCCGCCTGCGAGGTAAACCCGCGCTACCTCGAGTCGCTGAAACGTTACATCGAGATCTTCGACGGCCGCGGTCATGTGTTCGAGTACTACGCCGACGCGATCTTGTTTGGCGGCCTCGGTTTCGCGACTCCGGCGGTTGTCGCGCGCGATCTCCGCGCCTATCGGTCGCTCGGGATCACCAGCGTTTCGTGCCTGACGTTTGGCGCTTACAGCGTCATGGCCTATCCCGTGAACCTGGAGGCGTTCGTGCGCGGCTCGCGAAATCCCGATTTCGAGCCCGATGCTACTTTGGTCGATAGTGCCGCGGGACGGCATCCGCAATGTTCTCCGGAAATGGCTCGGTCGTACCGCGCGATCGAGCGTGCGTCGAAACTGGTGCTGGATTACGCAGACGTTATGCGGCCGGTCATGCCGGCCCGCAAGGCCGCGCGAAAGCGAGTAGAGCTAGCACAGGCCGCAGCTACATTTAACGAAGCGGTCGCGGCGGCGAACCGGATTGCCAAGGATAGTTCATTCGACACGCCGCTCGCCGATGCCGAGAAGGAGCTCTGGCGCTATAGCAGTGAGGTGCTCGCGGGGGTCTCGGACTATCTGGCGGCGCGCGAAGAGCACGGTGGCGAGCGCGTCGCACGCGGCGAGGCTGCGATCGCGAAGGTAGCCGGCGCAGTCGAGCACATCCGGAAAATCGATCCCAAAATCAAGGGAACCTGGGGCGCGTACGATCTCGAATGGATCCGCGAGATTTGGCTGAACGCGCTCCGGCGCGGCCTCGAGGGCGGGGCGCAACCCGCGGAGGAATTGTTCTGATGGACACCGGAAACGGATTCGTATTGTCGCCGGAGTTGGTCGCGCTGCGCGATCAGGTGGGAAAGATAATCCGCGAGGAAATTATTCCGATCGAAGCGCGGATCGATCCCGACGCGCCGGAAATTCCTGAACAGGAGTACTGGGCGATCGCGCGCAAGATGCAGGCCGCCGGGATGTGGTGCATGGGTGCGCCGCGCGAGTATGGCGGCGGCGGTCTTGGCACCTTCGAGATGTGCGTGCTGACCGAGGAAATGGCGCAGCATCGGATGGGCCTCTACAACCCGGGGTGCGGCGTGTTTGGGCGCACGCCGCCGCCGGTGATTTACGCGGGCACCGAGGAGCAGAAGCGGACTTACGCCGGCGGGACGATCAAAAATGCGTGGCATACGTTCTTTGCGATCACCGAGCCGTCCGGCGGTTCCGATCCTGCGGGTGCGATCCAATGCAAAGCGGTTCGCCAGGGCGATACCTACGTCCTGAACGGGACCAAGATTTTCATTTCGCACGCGCACGAGGCTGAGTGGGGCGTCGTTTTCACGCGCACCGATCCGAAGGCCGGACGCAAGGGAATCACCTGCTTCATCATCAAGAAGGGAACCGCCGGATTTACCGCGCGTCCAATTCGCACCCTCAGAACTTCGGCGGTACCCAATGAAGTACAGTTCGAAGATTGCGTGGCGCCGATCGAGCAGCGACTCGGGCCCGAAGGCGAAGGCTTGAATCTATGCCTCGATCTGCTAACGCGGCTCCGCTTCCCCTACTCGGCATGCAACGTCGGAGTCGGAGTCGCGGCGCTCAGGATGGCAATCAATCATGCCAAACAGCGCAGCACGTTTGGCGAGTTGCTTTCGAAACGGCAGGCTATTCAGTGGATGCTCGCGGATTCGGAAGTTGAACTGCGCGCGGCCCGGTGGCTCACGTGGGAGGGTGCGTGGAAGGCCGATCGCGGCGAGGATTTCCGCACCGAGGCGTCGATCGCGAAGCTCTACTCGAGCGAAGTGCTGGGCAGAGTTATCGATCGCGCCGTGCAGATTCACGGCGGCTACGGCGTCAGCAAGGAGTTTCCTCTTGAGCGATGGTATCGCGAGGCGCGGATCCGCCGAATCGGCGAAGGCCCCAGCGAAGTGCATCGGATGGTGATCGCCCGTTCGATCCTCCGATGAAGATCGAACAAGGAGAGGCGCGATGACTCTGCCGCTCGATGGAATCCGCGTGATCGATCTGGGACAGGTCTATGCGGCGCCGTACTGCACGCTGCAACTGGCCGCGATGGGCGCGGATGTCATCAAGATCGAGCCGCCGGGGACCGGCGAAGTGCTGCGCAGGCCGGACATCTCGCCGGGCGGCGTGAACTACTCGTTCCTGATGCTCAATGCGAACAAGCGCTCGGTGACGATTAACCTGAAGGACCGGCGCGGACAGGACATCGTGCACAACCTGCTCGAAGACGCCGACGTCCTGGTCGAGAATTATCTCGACGGCGTAATGGAGTCGTTCGGACTCGGCTACGACCAGATCGCGTCGCGATTTCCGCGGCTGATATATGCGTCGGGCAAGGGCTACGGGTCGGGCAGCCGCTATGCGAAGCTCGGCTCGATGGACAATACCATCCAGGCCTCGTCGGGATTTATCAGTATCACCGGCTTTCCCGACCATCCTGTGAAGACCTCGGCCACTTTTATCGACATGGGCACCGGGAGTCATCTCGTGAGCGGAATCCTGGCGGCGCTGATTCATCGCGGCAAGACCGGACGCGGACAGCATGTCGAGGTCGCGATGCTCGACGTCGCGATCTCCGCGCTCTTAAGCGCGGTCGCGCCCGCGCTGCAAGGGATGAAGTTCAAGCGGCTGGGCAATCGCCATTGGGGCGCGTGCCCGACCAATATCTATCCAGCACGCGACGGCGAGATATTGATTTTCTGCCTGACCGAGGCGCATTGGCGTACGCTTGCAAAACTGATGGCGCGCGAGGAGCTGATCGCCGATCCACGCTGTAGGAATCACGGCACGCGGCTTAAGATCGCGGACGAACTCGACGCAATCGTGGCGGACTGGACACGTCCGCAGGCGCGCGACGCGATCGTGCAAGGACTGATCGAGGCGGGAATCCCGTGCGCGCCGGTTCGCAGCGTAGAGGAAGTGGTCGCGGATCCCGAGGTCGCCGAGCGTCGGATGCTGATCGACAGCGACTATCCGACTCGCGGAGCGATCAAGGTTGCCGGGACACCGATCAAACTCTCCGATGCGCCCGACGACAGCCGCCCGATGAGACGGCCGCCCGCGCTCGGTGAGCACAACGCCGAAGTACTCGGGTCGATCGGAATTGGCGCCGGCGAGCTCGAAATCCTGAAGCGCGACGGAGTCGTTTAACGCGCATGACGCGCGCGCGCTCGGACGATCATGCGACTCAATTTAAGTGCGTCCCTGGCGCTCACGATCTCGATTGCGCTTTCGGCGTGCGGGACGGTGGAACAATCGACAACTTACTATCCTTTAACCGATAGAACGGCCGCGGCCGGGCGCAACGCGCTCGATGTACCTCCCGCGAAATTCAGCGCCGACCTGGTAACGCCGGGCGGATTTAAGGTCAAGACCAACGGCCAATACAAAACCGCGCAGCAGAGGAAGTCGGCGGCCGCGGCGATCGATCGCTACTGGAGCGAAGTTCGCAAATGCGCGACGGATGCGTTGCAGGCTGGCGGCGCCGCGAATGCCGCGCGACTGACCGCGGAATTCCCGAGTCATCTGTCGATCGAAATCGCCAACACCTGGAAAGTGGTCGAGGGTCCGACAACGCATCGGCGGATGCAGGCGTTTCCGTCGCTCGCGCGGCCCGGCGCCTGGTCCACGGCGCGGCGCGAGGAAGATGAACTATACATCCAGGTGGTGCCGGAGCTGAACGGACTCGGGCCGCAGATGGCTGGAGAGCTGAATTTGTGGATGTCAGGGCAGATGACGATGACGACCGATCTTGCGAACGCATGCTCGTCGGTTGCATGTATTCGGTTCAGCTACAACAACGCACCGTCGCAAGCATGGAGTGAATGCGTGGACTAGTGGGGTCCCTCGCCCGTTATTTCACGGGAGAGGTTAGGTGAGGGTTCTGCTTACCGGAGGGCTTGCTGATCGGGAATATCCGGATGTATTCTCTTTGAATATGGGTATTGAGAAGACAACCACGGTCCGCATGGAGGGCCGCACGCTCAAACGCGTCGATGGTCTTGCTCATGCGATGAGCCGTTCGCGGGCATGGGTGATTAATCAGGCGGTCGAACGGTACCTCGATTACGAGGAATGGTTCGTCGGCGAGGTTAAGCAGGCGCTCAAGGAAGCCGAGGCCGGCCATCTCGTGGAACACGAGACGGTGGTGAAGAGGTGGGAGCGCAAGCGTGCTGCTAAAGTGGACGCACGCCGCTAGCCGCGACCTCGATTCGGTTGAGGAATATATCAGCGCTGCCGACTCCGGTGCGGCCATCGAAACAGTGCTTGAGATTATTCGGCATGTCGGGATGCTCGCCGAGCATCCAGGCATGGGACGACCGGGTCGCGTCGACGGCACGCGCGAGTTGGTAATTGCCGGACTTCCCTACGTGGTTGCATACCTTCATCGCGGCGACACCGTGACGGTGCTACGAGTCCTCCACGGTGCGATGAAATGGCCGCAGCGGTTTTGAAAGTGCGATGAGGAAGGCTACTTTTTTCACCTCTCCTTGTCCGAGGAGAGGTCGACGCGATTCCTAGAGCGTCGGGAGAGGTTCAACGCGAGCGATGGCACCTTGCCTCGAACTTCGCACCTCTCCAATCACCTAGGACGCCTCTCAATGTCCGATTGAAAGACAGATCGCGCCGATCGCGATCGTCACCCCCGCTACGATTCGGCCCAAGGTCAACCTCTCTCCGAGGAATACTCTTCCGATCAGCACCGCAAAGAGGATGCTGGTTTCTCGAAGCGCCGAGACCTGCCCCATCGGGCTCCGTGACAATGCCCAGATGACCGCTCCGTAGGCCAACAGCGAAATTATCCCGCCGCCGGCCGCCTTCAAGGTTTCCCGATCAAAAGGATCGATCGCGAGCCTACCCCGAATCGTTATGTAGATCAGTGGCATCGGCGCGCCTTGGAATAGAAATAGCCACGCCGCGTAAGATTGCGGATGACCCGATAAACGGGCGCCAATACCGTCCGTGACGGTATAGCCCGCGATGAACAAGCCCGTCGCCAGGGCGGCCAGAAGAGACTTCGCGTTCGGACGATCGCTTCCGAACGTCAGCCCGATGATGCCGAACGAAACCATCGCGACCCCTGACAAGGCGACGGGGCCGAGATTCTCGCCGGCGAAGACCAAAGCGCCCAGCGTCACCAACATCGGGGAGGAGCCGCGGGCGATCGGATAGATCTGGCCTAAATCCCCATCGCGGTAGGCGCGAACAAGGAACAGGCAATAGCTGATTTGCAGGACCGCAGAGAGGCCGATGTACGGCCAGCTTGCCCGCTCCGGCGATGCGAGCAACCAGGTGAATGGGAGCGAGACGGTCGCTGAAACGATACCCATGACGACGATAGACCAAAGCCGGTCTGCGCCGCTGCGCAGGAGCGCGTTCCAGGTCGCATGGAGAAGTGCAGCGCCCAGAACAAGGCTGACGACTGTCGGCGTCATCGAGATCGGGATCGGGATCGAGATAGACGGGCCATGAGTCGAATCGTTGCTCTCAAAGTCACGGGACGTGGTTCAGTTATCGAGGACGCCTGTCGGTCACGAATTTATGCAGCCTGCCGGCCAGTTGCGTAACCGTGGGAACGCTTCGCACTCCAGTTCGGCTCGACTCGCTTATGCGGACCTCTTACTCTTCGTGCAATGCTGACTCAAAATCCAAAACGAAAATCCCAGTATAGATGTTCTCGCAGAAGCTTATCCATGCGTCGGCTGCTTCAAGCTACATCTATCATTGCAGCCCTCCAACTGTTCACGGCAATATCAGCCTTCGGATTCCATTTGGATCCGTCTCTCGATCCTGAGCCCCCCTTCGTGATTTGCCAGAACCAGCAGTACGCGCTCTGCGCCGAGGCCAGCTGCTTCGTCTATGACGGAGTCGCTTATTGCAAGTGCAATAGCTTGAAAGGTGACAGTATCAGTCTTCAGCTCAGCTACTCGAGCCCGGCCGGCGAGCGAAATGTCTGTGATGTGAACCGGCAGGGCAAGACCAATGGCTATATGGTGAGCACCTTCAGCTTCCCTAATGACGTGAAGAAAGGTGGTCCGGCGGCTGTCTACACCTGCCCTGGATCGGCTGACGCGGGAAATGGAGTGATCGCGCCGGTAGCCTATGGGCAATGTGATGGTGGCCTTTGCTTCAAGAGCACTAAGGACCAGAGATTCCCGGGTTTCACTAGCCGGCTCCGGGGGGATGAAATCATTTGCTCCTGCCCGATCTCATCTGACGCGACGCCAGGCAGCTCGGATAGCTTCGGATATCAGGTGTTTGGCCCGTACCATCCGGACGCATCGAAAGGGAGCAGATGTGACGCTAGTGCCTGCGCCGCGTGTAGCGTCCCTAACCCTACGGCCAATGGAACCTTCATCCCCGTCGGGGCGGCAACCGGAACCGCGAAATTTCTTGCGCTGAAGCTGGACGGACCGCCACTTCCGGATATCAATGAGTGTCTTTGCACATGTACTCAGGCTCCGGGTCCGAATGGCAGCATCTCCTGTACGGTGGGAACAGATACGACCCCTTAGCATAGGTTCCAAAAAAGATGCCCGTGGACTAGCTGGGTTGGTTCCCCAGATAACAATTTGTTCACATCCGGTCTTGTCGATATGACTTCCTGTGGGCGGGCATCCTGATAGTGTCAGCCGATGGAGTCCGCGAGTGAACTCGGGCGGCATTCGGTTGCGCGCCGTTTATTCGAACTGGATCCGCTCCCTCCCGAGCGATTGAAACTGGAAACCGCGCCGCGAGTCGATACGGTCGCGAGCTTT
>JBGPNU010000183.1:0-7086 GCA_041487675.1 Binatus sp. (SeqCode) | reverse complement strand
GGCGTCCCTTCCGCGATGATCTTGCCGCCGCGGTCGCCGCCCAGCGGGCCAAGGTCGATGATGTGGTCGACGTTCTTGATCACATCCATGTGGTGCTCGATGATCACCACGGTGTTGCCGCCGTCGACGAGGCGCTGGAGGACGCGCAGCAGCGCGAACGTGTCGTCGAACGCCAGGCCGGTCGTCGGCTCGTCGAGGATATAAAAAGTGCGGCCGGTGGCGCGCCGCGCGAGTTCCTTGGCGAGCTTGATTCGTTGCGCCTCGCCGCCCGAGAGGGTGGTCGCGGACTGGCCGAGGTGAATGTAATCGAGGCCGACGTCGCGCAGCGTCTCGAGCTTCTGGCGAATCGGCGGAACCGAGCCCAGGAACTCGACCGCGTCGAGCACGGTCATGTTCAAAACCTCGGCGATGTTCTTGCCCTTGTACTGGATCTCGAGGGTGTCGCGGTTGTAGCGCTTGCCGCCGCAGACTTCGCAGGTCACGTAAACGTCGGGCAGAAAGTGCATCTCGATTCGAATGATGCCGTCGCCCTCGCACGCCTCGCATCTGCCGCCCTTGACGTTGAAAGAGAAACGCCCGGGACCGTAGCCGCGCATGCGCGCTTCGGGCAGTTGCGCAAACAGTTCGCGGATATGGGTGAACAAACCGGTGTAGGTTGCAGGGTTCGAGCGCGGGGTGCGTCCGATCGGGCTTTGATCGACGTGGACTACTTTGTCGAGATGCTCGACGCCCTCGATGGTCTTGTAGGCGCCGGCGCGTTCGCGGCTGCGATTCAGTTTCTGCGAGAGCGCGCGATAAATCGTATCGAGCACCAGCGTCGATTTACCGGAACCGGAGACGCCGGTGATGCATGAGAAGACGCCGAGCGGAATCGCGACGGTGAGATCGCGGAGATTGTTTTCGTGCGCGCCTTTGACGGTCAGCCATCGGCCCGAAAGTAGTCTCCGCCGCGAGGGCACCGGAATCTCGACTTCGCCGGAGAGATATTTTCCGGTGAGCGAGCTTTGGTCGCGCATCACCTGGTCGGGCGTGCCCTGCGCGACGATGTAGCCGCCGTGAATTCCGGCACCGGGCCCCATGTCGATCAGATGGTCGGCCTCCAGCATGGTCTCGCGATCGTGCTCGACGACCAGCACCGTGTTGCCGAGATCTTTGAGACGTTTCAGGGTGGCGAGCAGGCGCTGATTGTCGCGCTGATGGAGCCCGATCGAAGGCTCGTCAAGGATGTAGAGCACGCCGACGAGGCTCGATCCGATTTGAGTGGCGAGCCGAATCCGCTGGCCCTCGCCGCCGGAGAGGCTACCCGAGGTGCGATCGAGGGTCAGGTATTCGAGTCCGACGTCGGCGAGAAATTTGAGCCGCTCGCGAATTTCCTTGAGGATGAGCCGCGCGATCTCGGCCTCCTGCGTGCTCAGCTTCGGCGCGTCGAAAAATGCCAGCGCCTGCTTGATCGACATCGCAGTCACTTCCGACACTGACTTGGCGTTGAAGCGCACGAACAGGCTTTCTTTCTTGAGGCGCGCGCCCTTGCACGATGGGCACGGGCGCATGTTCATGTACGACTCGAGAAATTCGCGCACACCTTCGGACTCAGTTTCCTTGTAGCGGCGATCGAGCCATTGCAGAACGCCCTCGAACGACTTCGAGTACTCGGCGCGATGATGCCCGCGCTGGTAGATGAACTCGATCTCCTCGTCGCCGGAGCCGTTCATGATGGCCTTGCGGACCTTGGGCGCGATCGATTTCCACGGCTGATCGAGGCTGAACTTGTAATGGGCGGCGAGCGCGTCGAGGATGGGCTGTATGTAGTTGATCGTCGCCCACGGCGCGATCGCGCCGTCGGAGATGCTCAAGTCCTCGTTTTGCACGACCAGTTCGGGATCGAAATACATGATCGATCCGATTCCGGAGCATTCGACGCATGCGCCGTGGGGGCTGTTGAACGAGAACATGCGGGGAGTGATTTCGGGATACGAGATTCCGCAATCGACGCACGCGAAGCGCTGGCTGAAGTAGATCTCGCTTTCGTTTTTGGGGCCGTCGAGGCGCTCGACCTTGAGCAGGTCCTGGCCGTATTTGAAGGCGACCTCGAGCGAGTCCGAGAGTCGCTTCTGAATTCCCTTTCGAATCGCGAGCCGATCGACCATCACTTCGATCGTGTGGCGCTGGTTCTTGTTGAGCGCAGGCTCTTCGCCAAGTTCGTAGAGCTTGCCGTCGATTTTCACGCGCACGAAACCGGCGCGCTTCATCTCGGACAATTCCTTGCGGTACTCGCCCTTGCGATCGCGGACGATCGGCGCGAGCACGTGGATCCGCGCACCGTCGGGCCATCCCATGATTCGATCGACGATCTGCTGGACGCTCTGCTGGGCTATCTCGCGGCCGCAGTTGTAGCAGAACGCGTGGCCGACGCGGGCGAAGAGCAGGCGCAGGTAGTCGTAGATTTCGGTGATGGTGCCGACGGTCGAGCGTGGATTGCGCGAGGAGGTCTTCTGTTCGATCGAGATTGCGGGCGAGAGGCCCTCGATGGAATCGACGTCGGGCTTTTCCATCTGCTCGAGGAACTGGCGCGCATACGCGGACAACGATTCGACGTAGCGGCGCTGGCCCTCGGCATAGATGGTGTCGAAAGCGAGCGAAGATTTTCCCGAGCCGGAGAGCCCGGTGATCACGACCAGGCGATCGCGCGGAATCTCAAGGTCGATATTCTTGAGATTGTGCTCGCGGGCGCCCTTGATGACGATTCGATCGGCCATTTTTATTTACGCCGCCGCGCGCCCCGCCGCCTTCTCGCGTCCCGCCGCTGCCCGCGATGCGTATTCGATCGCGGCAAGCATGCTGGATGGACTGGCGACTCCGCGCCCCGCTATGTCGAACGCGGTGCCGTGATCGGGCGAGGTCCGAATGAACGGCAATCCCAGCGTCACGTTCACCGCGCGATCAAACTCCAGAGTCTTGAGCGCGATCAAGCCCTGATCATGATACATCGCGACCGCCGCGTCGAAATTAAAGGACCCCGAGGGGCGGATGAACGCGGTGTCGGGCGCGAGCGGGCCGAAAGCGTCGATGCCGCCGCGCTGAGCGCGCCGAATGGCGGGCGCAATCACGCGGGCTTCCTCGTCGCCGAACATCCCGCCTTCACCCGCGTGCGGATTAAGGCCGAGCACTCCGATTCGCGGACGCGCGATGCCGATCGCGCGCAAGTGAGCGGCCAGCAGGCGAATCGTGTCGAGCACGTTGCGTTGCGTGAGCGCCGACGGCACTTTCGCGAGACTCATATGCACGGTGACGAGCGCGATCGTCAAGTCGCCGCCCGCGAACATCATGCGCCAAAGGCGGGTGCGAGAGAGATGCGCGAGCAATTCGGAATGGCCGGGGAA
The DNA here is from genome assembly GCA_041487675.1 of Binatus sp. (SeqCode). Lineage (GTDB taxonomy): Bacteria > Desulfobacterota > Binatia > Binatales > Binataceae > Binatus. The sequence continues at coordinate 3,706 of JBGPNU010000183.1, read as the reverse complement.
ATGATGGCCCGCGCGGTTCATCCAATGCTTGCTGATCGGCGCGGTGACGAGCGCGTCAACTTCGCCACGCATCGCCATGCGGGCGGCGGTCACGACGTAGTCATACGCGGCGCCGCCACCTTCCACGGATGGATGAGCAGGGCGAAGCGCACGCGGCGACAGCTTCGACGCAGAAAGTACGCCGAGTCCCGTGGCCGGACGAATCGGGGTCTGACCGGGATGCCACTCGCACGGGACCGGGACATTTCCAAGCCGCGCGGCAGCGGCACGCATCGCGGCCAAGTCGCCGACCACGACTAGCGAGGGAGCAGCACGGCGGTTCGAGAGCGCAGCCGCGGCTTTGAGGATCACCTCAGGACCCACGCCCGCCGGATCGCCCATGCTGATTGCCAACCGCGGTGGCGTCTGTCGCCTCACACCCATCGCCATCTAATACATAGTCTCGACGTAATGTTGCTTGACCAGATCGGATTCGATCCAGGTCTCGAGCTGGGTGCTGGACTGCTGATCGATAAGCGCGGCGCGAATCTGCGCCTTGACCTCATTCAGCGGGCGGACCCCGGGGACTTCGTGGTCCTCCAGCTTGACGATATGAAAGCCGTGGCTGGTGCGAATCACGGGCGAGATTTGCCCGGGCTTCAGCGGCTTCGCGCCGGCGAGGATCTGGTCCATGATGTCGGACGGCTCGAACCATCCGAGTTCGCCGCCGTTGGACTTGGAGTCGTCATCAGAATACTTCCGCGCGAGATCGTTGAAGTCATCGCCCTTGGCGGCGCGCGCGCGAACCTGGTCGGCTTTTTTTTGCGCCTCAGCGACTTGCTGCGGAGATGCTTTGGGCGGCACCGCGATCAGAATTTGCGCGAGTTTGAGACGCTCTTTAGCGACTGTGAAGTCAGCCTTGTGCGCATCGTAAGCCGCCTGGATGTCCGCGTCGGGCACTTCGATTTTCTCGCGAACCTGCTGCTGAATCATCATTGCCTTTTCGAGGTCCAGTCGCGCGCGCTTGCGCAACTCGTCGTAGCTCATTCCGGCGGCCTGGAGCTGCTGGCGGAATTGCGCGTCGGTCAAATGCTTGTCCTGGCGCAGTTCCTGGATGTATTTATCGACCTGCCCCTCGTCGATTTTATCCTCGTACTTCTTCACTTCCTGTTCGAGCAATTTCTCGCCGATCAGCGCCTTCACGGAATCCTTGGCGGTTTGCGACGAAGCGAAATCATCGGTGCCGATCGGCTGGCCGTGTTGCGCGGCGAAATCCTTGACCTCGCGCATCGTAATCGGCTCACCGTCAACGCTCGCGACGATCTTGTCGATATCCTGCGCAGCCGCGCGAAATGGCAGCATCGCGGGCGCGAGCGCGAGCGCGAATACCGCAATGACGACAGCGCCGCTCGCACCCGGCCGAGGGAACAATCTTCGGTTCCGCATAAGTCTAATTGACGACCGGCCCGACTTTCGCGGCCTGCCAATTGTCCAACTTTTCACAGCCCGCCAACGCCTGCAAGACGGCGTCGAGTTGCGCGAACAGTTGCAGGTAATCGCCGGGCTCGATTCGCGCGATCACCTGGTACGAGGGCGTCAAGCGCATCGTGCGCCGATTCTGGTCCGCGAGTTTCACGAGCCGGGCGGTTTCCACCGGCGCATCGGGATGGAACCGGATTTCGAGCTGCGATCCTTTCAGAATGGCGCTCAGGATCATGAGCTGCTTCATCTGACGGCGGAGATTCATCGCGGCGATCAGATTTTCGATCAGCGTCGGCACCGGACCGAAGCGGTCGCGCATCTCGTCGCGGATCTCGCCAAGGTCCTCTTCGTTCCGCGCGCGTGCGAGCCGGCGATAGAGCACCAGGCGCTCATTCTCGTCGGAAACGTAAGCCTCGGGAATGTAGGCGGGGACGGCGATTCTGAGCTCGGGTTCGAAGTCGGGGCGAAGAGGCTGGCCGCGCAGCTCGGCAATCGCCTCTTCCATCATCTCAGTGTAGAGCTCGAAGCCGACCGCCGCGATCTGTCCGTGCTGCTCATGGCCGAGCAGATTGCCGGCGCCGCGATGCTCCAGGTCGGCCATCGCGAGCTTGAACCCACCACCGCTTTCGGACTCGACCAGTTCACGGAGCGCATCGATTCGCCGCTTGGCGTCGCGGGTGATGATGTGTTCGCCGGGAATGAGTAGATATGCGTACGCCTTTTGGCGCGAGCGCCCGACGCGGCCGCGCAACTGGTAGAGCTGGGCGAGGCCGAAATAATCGGCGCGGTTGATTATCATGGTGTTGGCATTGGGAATGTCGAGGCCGGATTCAATTATCGCGCTGCAGACCAGCACGTTGACGCGCTTTTCGATAAAGTCGCGCATCACGTCCTCAAGCTGGCGCTCTTTCATCTGGCCGTGCGCGACTGCGGTCCTGGCCTCGGGCACCAGGGCGCGAAGGTGGCTCGCCATGTAGTCGATATTCTCGACGCGGTTGTGCACGAAGAAGACCTGCCCGCCGCGGTTCAGCTCGCGCAGAATCGAATCGCGGATGGTCGCGTCGTCGAAATGCGCGACGAAGGTGCGGATCATCTGGCGGTCCGGCGGCGCGGTCTGAATCACCGAGAGATCGCGGATACCGAGCATGGCCATGTGCAGGGTGCGCGGAATCGGCGTCGCGGTCATCGTCAGCACGGGGACGAGCTTCTTGAGTTTCTTGATTCGCTCCTTGTCGGCGACGCCAAAGCGATGCTCCTCGTCGATGACGAGCAAGCCGAGGCGCGGAAACTGGACGTCGCTCGAAAGCAGGCGATGGGTGCCGACGATGATGTCAACTTTGCCGCGAGACGCCTCCTCGATGATGGCGCGATTTTCCTTGTGGCTGCGAAACCGCGAGACCATCTCGACCCGGACCGGGTAATCCTTGAAGCGCTCGCGGAAAGTATTCCAGTGCTGCTCGGCGAGAATCGTGGTCGGCACCAGCACGGCGACCTGGCGCCCGTCCATGACGGCGATGAACGCGGCGCGAAGTGCGACTTCGGTCTTGCCGAAGCCGGCGTCGCCGCAGATCAGGCGGTCCATCGGTTTGACGCGGGTCAGGTCGCGGATGACATCGTCGATTGCGGATTGCTGGTCGGGCGTCTCCTCGAACTCGAAGCGCGCCGCGAACTCCTCGTAGTCGGCGCCGGGCGGCGGATAGGCGTGGCCTTCGAGCACCTCGCGCGCCGCGTACACCTCGAGCAATTCAGCCGCCATCGCAAGCACGGCCTGCCGGGTGCGGCGCTTTACTTTTTCCCACGAGCCGCTGCCGAGCTTGTCGAGCTTCGGTTCGGCGTCGTCGCCGCCGATATAACGTTGGACCAGATTTATCCGCTCGACGGGTACGTACATCGTGTCGTTGCCGGAGTACTCGAGGTTCAGGAAATCGCCTTCGACATCGGCGATCTTGAGATGCCGGAGTCCGCGGTATTTCGCGATTCCGTGGTCGATGTGCACGATGAAGTCGTCGGGCTTCAGCTCTTCGAGATTGAGTAGCACGCCTTTTGCGGTCGGGCGCTTGCGCCGATGGGCGTGCGGCTCGCCGAAAATTTCCTCTTCGCTGTAGATGTAGAGTCCGTCGGCCTGCAAGACGGCGCCGGCTGAAATTTCGCCCTCCATAATCGCGGGGCGATAATCGGGCCATTCGAGCAGCGCGGCGAAGCTCTTACATTCGGTATTTACCTCGAGGTCCCAGGCTTCGAGATG
>JBGPNU010000182.1:0-7113 GCA_041487675.1 Binatus sp. (SeqCode) | reverse complement strand
GCTGCTGATCGCTTTGTAAAGCACCCTGGTCGCTTGCTTGAGCGCTTCGCGCGCCTTCGCTTCGTCAGTGCTGGAGGCGATGGTTTCCGCGGCAGTCTTGGCGAGGCTACGGGCCCGCGTCCTGACGGTGCGGTTGCGCTCTGCGCGCTTGATACTTTGCCGATGGCGCTTTTCGGCCGATGGGTGAATGGGAATATGAGGCATAACCAGTCATATGTAACAGCGGAGGCAGGCCGGAGCAATACGAGCCGGTCAATCGTAGTGGGTCACTTTGAGAATGCGCTAGAGATTCTGTCGGCGCGCCCAATCTGGTATTGGGGCTGGGGCAGGCAATCTAATGCCGCGATATCTCAGAGTCCTGATTTGGCTATTCGGTGCCGCGCATCTTCTGTTTGGCGTTGCCGGAGTTGCCTTCCCGCGGTGGTTCTTCGCGTCTGTTCCGCCTTGGCCTCCGCTGCACGTGGGCCTGATTCAGATCGGGGGCGTCTTCGATTTGGCCTTAGCGACCTTGTTTCTGGGAGCGACGAGAAACTTTGATCGATACGGGCCGCTCGTCGTCGCGGTAGGTGCCGTGGCGGAATGCGGCCATGCACTGGTACGGCTCGGCCACATAAGCGCCGGCGACGACCCAGTGGCCGACATCGTCCCGCCAACCCTCATGCTTCTTTTCGGGCTCATTCTCCTGGCTGTCTTTATCCGTAGTCTTTCTCGCTCGCAGACTTGAAGTGGCGGGACCATTCATCGGGCGGAGACGCATCAAGCATTCCCCGGACTGGCAGCCAGCGGGTCTTCACGGGATTCCACCACCCACATAGAAGCGGCTCACCCTCCAGAATCTGGCTTCGAAACTGGCCGACTGCCCGGTCAATATATCGGTCCAGCTTGTCATCGCCGACCGGAGCCGCGAGTCATCTGCTTGGCTTCATCCCATAGTGCTTCGATTGCCTCGGGCGGCATGACTTTGAGATCGAGTCCGCGGGCCGCGGCGAGTCGCGCGACCTGGTCGAAGCGCGTGACGAATTTGTCGCAGGCGGCGCGCAAGGTCTGCTCGGCATCGCGGGCGATGAAGCGGGGCGCGTTGGCAATCGCGAGCATCAGGTCGCCGATCTCCTCGGCGGCGCCATCCGTATCGCCGCGATCGAGCGCATGCTCGACTTCGGCGATTTCCTCGCGAGCCTTTGCCAGCACTTCGCGAACGCCGGCCCAATCCATCCCGGCGCGGCGAGCTTTTGCCCCAAGTTTTTCAGCCCGCATCAGGGCGGGCAGGGCGCGGCCGACTTCGCCGATACTCTTTTCGGCGATACTCTTCACGCCGACGGGTTGGCTTTTCCTGCGATCCTTATCTTCGCGTTCCCGCTGTTTGATTTGATCCCAATTTTCGAGCACCTGCTCGACCGTGTCGGCACGCGTACCGGCGTATATATGCGGATGACGCCGAATGAGTTTCTCCGATGCGCCCTTCAGGACCGCGGCCATATCGAGTTGCGACTCTTCGCCGAGAATCGTGGCGACGAACAGGCTCTGCGCGATGAGATCGCCTAGTTCGTCCGCGATTTCTGAGGCGTCACCGCGTGCCACCGCGTCAGCCACTTCGTATGCTTCCTCGATCAGATGGCGGGGAGTGTCGGTGAGCTTCTGATCTCGATCCCAGGGGCATCGAGTCCGCAACTCGGCCACGATGGCGAGCAATTTCGCGAACTCCGCCGCCGCGGATGCGCGGTCATCGTTATCAGGAGGCATAGCAGTGCGGGCTACAGCCGGACGATCGGTTCGAGCACCTTCTCGATCAGGAAATTTGACAGGTCGCGCAGGGCCTCAGCGGTGATCTCGTGACCGCAATCGTATTCGCGATAAGTCAAGGGTAATTTGAGCGAACGTAGTATTTCCACCGATGCGCGCGCGCGCGTCACCTCGATCATTTCGTCGGCGCGGCCGTGCTGAACCAGCGTCGGGATCGCCTCGAGCGCCGCGGGATCGTTAATCTCGTTTTTCAATTCGGGCGGAAAGTATGTCGATAAGGCGACCAGCGCCGCGAACTTCGACGGGTTCCGGACCGCCAGCCGATACGCGATCATGCCGCCCTGGCTGAAACCGAGCATGACCAGCTTTTTGCGATCGACCGGATACTTATGCAGCGCGGTGTTCAGAAATTCCGTGGCCGCTTTGCCAGCATCATCGATTGCCTCGCGATCCGGCGGCGAGCCCATTCGGATCGGAAACCATGCGTAGCCGCGGGTCGGTCCAATCGGTACTTCCATCGGACCCTGTGGGCAAATCACCATGAACCGGCCGTCGGCGATGTAGGGCGCGAGGCCAAGCAGGTCCAGCGCATTGGCCCCGAACCCGTGCATCGCGATGAGCGTTGGATGTGGTCCTTCGCCGGCGGGTTCATAGAGGGTATGGATCAGTCGCATCGGTACGAGCTCCTGAAGGGTGCGCAATGCTCGCATCATATGACGGGGGCATATCGCGTCGCCAGTGAAGCTTCGTGCCTTGCATCGGAAGGGAATCGCTTCGCGAAGATTCTTCGACTCCAGCAGCTTCCGCTCAGGATGACGGAAAAAAAAGAGAGGCGCGGAACCTAACCCCTAACCCCTTCCCTCGAGGTGAGGCGAACACAATCGAGGGGTGCGGGCGATCGGCACATAGTAGTCGTGATATCGCGGAATTTTTGGCGGCACTTCAATTTTTGGCGGCACTTTGGCGGAAATAAGCCGGAAGATTACTCGATCGATGGATCCGTTGCGTGGCAACTCCTGCATATCGCCATCTCCAGCGGCGGCGAGGACTCGATATGCTTGGGCGGTCTGCCGGTAGAACTCCGGCAGTGGCGAGAGTTTTGGTGGCTCCTTGTGGTGGTGCTTCAGCCAGAACTCGCGCTCGAAGCGCTCATGCTCCTCGGCCGCCACATCGACTGCGTTGAAGGTGCCGTTGTTGTCCTTGAACTTGCGGATCAGTGCGAGCAGCGGGGTGAAGTCCTCCTTGCGCGGCGGCGAATCGCCGACCAGCACCACCACCTTCCTGGCGTAGGGCTTCCAATCCATCTTTTCCATCGCGGTCTGACAGGCGCCCAAGGTATCCTCTTCCCACTCGCCGCTACCCATCGCTCCGATGGTGTTCAGGAAGTCGCTCAGCTCTTGCGGCGACAATGTCAGCGGCTGGATCGTCATCTTCTCGCCCTTGCCACCGAACACGATGATTCCGATTCGCGCAATCGGCACCAGCCGGTGTATCGACTGCACCAACTGCGGCATCCTGGCCCTGAGGTCGTCGATAATCAGGTTCATCGAGCCGGTCCCGTCGATGACCAGAACGATATCGAGGCCACGTTTTCTGAGATCACCTATAGAAGTCCCGAAGGCGCCCGCTTCCGGTTCTGCCTGCGCTCGTTCTCGGTCCTGTGCGGCCTTTTGCACTTGTTGCGGAGCGGCATCGCGTGCGGTGCCGACTAGTGCGATCACTAAAGCTGCAATCGATCGAACGATCCACTTCGAGCGGGTTCGCGCGCGGGCGATCACGGTAGGCGCCGTCGCGGCGCGCGGCGCGATCCAACATCGGAGGCCGCGCGATTCGAGCTTTGCGCAGACCGCGTCGGCATACGGCTTGTCGCGCGCCGAGTGGCTGATGAAGACGTCATGCGCCATAACGGTTCAGAGGTCCCTGGGTCCCCCGCCACAGTGAAATAGTCGGCCAGAAGCCGGAATACCAGCCGGAAAGCAGTCCACTCCTGTGTGCAGGGCTGTTCATCACGGCCGGAATAACCGCTATCTTAGCGGCGCGCATGGGCGAAATAGCGGGGTTGATTGAGCGTTGACGGTCTTGGGGGATAAGCCTCGGCGGTGGATTGCGCGCGCGCCAATTCCGGCGTGGAGCGCCGCAGCGCTTGCGCTTTTTTCGGTCGCGGCCGCATCGGCGCCCGGCGCGCCAAGTGGAAAACTCGCGGGATTGATTGCCGGCGCGATTCTAATCGCGCTGGTCGGTTACGCGCTGGTCGATTACATCCGCCCGCTCATCGACGATCCCGATTCCGGCCTCATGACGGCGATGGTCGTGCTGGCCGTCATCGCCATTCTCAAGGTCGCGGTGATGCCATTTTTTCCGGGCTTCGGCCCCGACGTAGGCAGTTACCAGTCGTGGGCCGGGCAAATCGCGACGCTCGGTCCGGCGCATACTTACCAGGAGGGATACTTCCTTGATTACCCGCCCGGCTACCTTTACGGACTCTGGGTGGCGGGGCTGGTCGCGCAGTGGATAGGCGCGTCGGGAGATTTCTTTAGAATCATAATCGAGGGTCCGGCTATCGTCGCCGACTTCGCGCTCGCAATCCTGATGTATGCATTGGTGTGGCGGGGGAGCCGGCGCGCGATGGCGATGATCGCGATGCTGCTGGTCGCGCTCAATCCAGCGCTGCTCTTCGACACCGTCGTCTGGGGCCAGAGCGATTCGGTGCTGACGTTCGTCACCCTGCTGAGCATCGTGGCGATCCTTGGCGAGCAATACGAAATCGCATGGGGGCTGGCCGCGATCGCAGTGCTGGTGAAACCGCAGGGGTTGATGATCATCCCGGTGCTCGGACTATGGACGATGCTCGAAACTGATTTCGCGACCTGGATCAGATCGGGCATCGCGCTGATCGCGGTCGCGATTATAGGCATCGCGCCGTTTCAGATTGGGCACGAGTGGAACTGGATTCTGAAGCTCTATACTTCGACTGCGGCGTACTATCATGAGACTTCGGTAAACGCATTCAACCTGATGGCGTTGATCGGGGGGCTTCGGCAAGCGGACGCGGGAACTATCGCGGGCATTTCGTACTTCGCGCTCGGGATGAGCCTGCTGGTTCCGCTCTACGGATTCGTCGGCTGGATTTTGTGGCGAGGCCGCACGCCGACGCGGCTGATGTTCGCGGCATTCTTCACGATTTTCGGATTCTTCATGGTCGCGCCCCGGATGCACGAGCGTTATCTGTATCCGGCGATCGTGTTGGCGGTGCCGCTGGCTCTGGAAGCGCCTCAGATGCTCGCGGTGTTCGTCGTTCTGTCGCTCACCTGCGTGATCAATCTGAGCTACATTCTGCACACGCTGAACACCGTGGTTTTTCTCGACGGACGCGACGGGCTTGCGATGGCGACCTCGGCGCTGAACGTCGTTGCGCTCGCGATTGCCGCGTACTATGGCGCGACGCGGCTTGAGGGGCCCGAAACTCCGCCGGGTTTCGTTGACGCATTGTTCGAGAAATTCAAGGCGGTCCGGCCCGCCGATTTGTATCCGGAAGCGGAGATAACCGCGCCGCCGTGGATCGCGACCGACACGTTAATCATCTCGGCGCTGTTGATTGCCGCGGCAATCACCCGCTTCTGGCATCTCGGACATCCGGGCGAGATCGTTTTCGACGAAGTGCATTTCGTCGCGCAGGCGCGCCATTATTTGCACGGCGAATCGTTCCTCGATCCGCATCCGCCGCTCGCCAAGCTGGTGATCGCGGCCGGCATTTGGATTTTCGGCGATCATCCATGGAGCTGGCGCGTCGGCAACGCGACTATCGGCACGGCGCTGGTGGGAATCACCTATTTGCTCGCCCGCCGAATGACCGGATCGCGTCTCGCAGGGGCGCTGGCCGGCGCGTTCATCGTGTGCGACGGGATGTACCTGGTTGATTCGCGGGTTGCGGTTATCGACATCGTCTATCTGACCTGCGCGGCAATAGCGTATTTGCTCTTCTTCAAGTTCGCTCAGACCCCGGACACGAATGCGCGGCGGCGTCTGCTGCCGTGGATCGGACTCGCGCTGGGCTTATGCCTCGCGGGCAAACTCTACATCCCGGCGATCACTTTCATCCTGGTGACGGGCTTCATCCTCTATGTGCTCGCGAAGGGAAAGCGAAATTTCGCGGATGCGGAGTTGCCCGAAGCCGAGTTGCCAAAGAGGAGCCGAACACAATCGGCGCTGCTCGATCCTTTCGAGCCGAGCGACCTTGTCTTCACCGGATTGACCTGCGGCGTTCTCGCGTTGTTGCTTCTTATCAGCGGCGAAACTTATGGTCGACTCCTTCTGATCATTTTTGTCGTGCTCGCGCTGCGAGGCGCAGAGATTTTCTGGCGCAGCAGCTCGCTACCGAACGCATCGTCGTGGAGCATGCCGTCGATGGCTGAATTCTTCGACCGCAGGAGCGCCGGAGCGATGGCGATCGTCGGATCGGTTGCCGCGATCGCATACCTGGCGGTCTTCATCCCGCACTACTGGCTCGGATGGTGGGGCGGAATCAGCGACGTCTTCCACTATTACCACGAGGTCATCTGGTACGAGTCGAGCGTCGCGTCAGCGACTCATCCCTACGCCTCGCCATGGTGGAGTTGGCCGCTGATGTTGCGGCCGGTGGCGTACTGGCAGAACTTTCCCAAGACCGGCGACGTCTCGACGATTTGGGGCGGCGGAAATCCGCTGCTCTGGTGGGGCGCGCTGACCGCGATCACGATCACGGCGGTGAATGCGATCGAGCGTCCGAGCCTTGCGCGATCGTTCCTGGTGATCGGCTACCTCGGTTACATCGTGATCTGGATTTGGATCGGCCGCACGCTGTTCCTCTACCATTACATGGGATCGGTTTACCTGGGTTACATCGCGCTCGCAGCGGTATTGACCGAATGTTTCAATGAACGCGCCGAGCCGTGGGAGCATCTTGCGATGCTGCTCACGATGGCGCCGGCATTCATCCTCGGGTTGGGCCCGCTGGCCGGGGTGCTCTCGTCCGCCGCGATACTCGCTGCTTATTTGGCGCTGCTGATGCGAACCGACTATGCAGGCAGATTCGTCGCGAGCGTGTTCGTGGGCGCCGCACTCATTTTGTTCGTCTATTACTTCCCGGTCTGGGTGGGCATGCCGATAAGCCACAGCGGATACTACGCGCGGATGTGGCTGCAAGACTCGGGACTGCGAAGCTGGATCTGATGAACGGGCTTTCGCATTCGCACCGATGCTTTCGCGCGACCTTGTTATGCGCGGTTCTTTTGTCTATCGCACTGACGCCGCGTCACGCCGGCGCGGCGCAGAACCTCCTTCAGAACGGCGACTTCGCCAAAGGCTCCGAAGATCAACCCGACGCATGGCGAACCG
>JBGPNU010000181.1:0-7132 GCA_041487675.1 Binatus sp. (SeqCode) | reverse complement strand
CCCATGTCATGTATGCCGTTCATCGAGACTCTATATTCATCGTGAGGATTCCCGGGATTATCGTCGAAGCTCGTCGGCGTGAGCAAGCAGCTTCGGCGACTGAAGAGGTCGATGATCGTCGCAGGAGGATAATTTATCGACTCTTGATAGGTTTTGTGTGGCTATGATAGCCTCCAGACGCGCGATGAAAACCGAGACGCAATCTCGCCGACCGCCAACCCAATGGCCTTTCGATCTTCGGGTTTTTGCGATCCTCGCCGGACTATGGGCGATTGGCCTGGTGATCCGCGCGTTCGTGCATCCAGGTGAAATTGCAGTCGTCGATCCGGTCCAGACTGTCTTCGGCGGAGTTCGGTTCGACGGCGACGCCGCGCGCATCGTGCTGATCGTCGAGGCGGGGATCTTCGCGACGATTGCGATCGGAATTCTCGCGCAGCGGCGATGGGGGCTGCTGCTCGCGCTCTGCTTCATGGCAGAAGTCGTGATGAGTCATCTCGCATTCGTGATCGCGTACCTGCCGCTTCGATCGGAATGGATGAGCGTGCGGGCAACCGCGATGCAGGGGCCGACGATGGTGCTGATCACGCTTTATCTGTGGATTCGCGCGAGTGATTTGATTTTCGATGCGCCCGCGTCATCGGCGCATGCTCGCCGAGAGTCAAGCCCGCAGCATCGGGAAGCCGTCGCCGCGGATTCCGGCGCCGGCGACGTCGGCGCTGTGGTTGGATACGAGAAATAGCGCGACTTTCGCCGAGCGACACAAAGTCGTGATCGACACGCTGCGATCGCGATCACTGGCCGACCGCGAAGATAGTCGCGTTATTGATCGCGTAAACGGCGCCGTCAACGCCGATCGCGGTCGGCGAGGATGCAAGCAAGCGTCGCGCGGAAATCTGTGTCAGCAGTTCAAGAACTGGCCCGGCGAGCAGGTGCCGGTATCGTTTGCCGGCGGTTTGGGAACGGACGTGTGAACCTGGCAAGAGTTGAGGGTGTTGGGCACACAGGTGCAGTTGCCAAACATATCGATCATCGCGCCGTCAAAGCAGATATAATCGTTCAAATTCCCGTTTTTGGTAACGCAGGGGCTCTGCGGGATTTCCAGGGTTGGCGGCGCGCCTCCGCAAGGACCCATGCTCGCATTACACGGCGTGTAACCTTGCGTATGGCCGCAGCTTGTCGTGCACACGAGGTTCCCATTCGCGAAATTCGGATTGAGATCGGGCGGTCCCTTCTGACAGGTATTGCCGGCACAGACCGGCTGCCCTTCGCCTCCGCATGCCACGCATGTGCCGCCGGAGTTCACACCCGATACACATCCGGAGGGACAGGCGGCCTGGCCGATCTGTCCGCAAAAGCCGGAGAGTCCGCAATTGGGGCCCCATCCGATCGAGACGGTCTGAGAAGCCGCCGTCGAGGTCTGATTGTCAATGCCGGCTACGACCACTGACTGCGTCGTCGAGGGCGAGCATCCGACGTATGAGTACTGCCAGTTGAAGTTCTGGAACGAGCCGTTGTTGCATTGCGGATCGCCGATCGCAACAGCCGCTTCGGGCGGTGGCAAGCCGCTCATGCTCAGGTGAGCACAATTGGGAATGTTGCTGAATGAAGAGCCGCTTATCGTTAGGAAGTTAGGATTGCTGGTGACCTGAAGACTAGGACATACGGGCTGGCCCATTTGTCCACAGGCGCAGCCGGCGAGCAGCCCGCCGAAAATCAGCGCTAAGATTCGTCGCACGATTCCCCGCTGCGGCGGGATTCTCAACCGTCCGGTCGAATCTAATCTAATTTCAGGTAATAGCGCTATTTTACCGGAACTCCGATCAGGCATCTTTCATTCCCACCTTTACAATTCAGTTCAAATTGACTTTCGGTTTATCAAAGTGCCGGCCTCACGGAAACCCCTCATGACGACGGCACTCTGCGATCGCGGTCACTGGCCGACCGCGAAGAGAGTCGCGTAATTGATCGCGTAAACGGCGCCGTCAACGCCGATCGCGGTCGGCGTGTCGAATTGTGCGCCACGCGCGGACGGTGATCACGACGATCACGGCGACCGACGCCAGCGCAATGATCGGATCGGCCATCGGAAGGCCCAGGTACACCAGGATTGAACTCGCAACCACCGCGAGGCTGACGAACGCATCGATCAGCGCATGGTCCGCATCGGCCATCAGAGCCGCGTTCTCCAACTCGCGTCCGGCGTTCGTTCGCACCCGCCCGGCCCACCAATTTCCAACCGTGCCGATTATCCCGCCGGCCGCCAGCACCAGCAGATGATCCGGAGCATGCGGCCGAATGAGGCGTCTGAGCGCCTCGACTCCGGCGACCATCGCGCTGACTACGATTGCCGCGATTATCAGGACCTCAGCCACGCGCTCGATTCGCCGCGAGCGAAGAACGAATGCCAGTCCGAGCGGGACCGCGGTAAGCGCATCGCCGGCATTGTGAATCAGGTCGGTAAGCAGCGCGACGCTGCCAGTAAGCGCGAAGATCATTGTTTGCGCAGCGGCCGTTATGAAGAGGATAGCGAAAGATGCAACCACGGCGCGCAGCCCATGGCTCGCGCGCACGTCCGCGCTTGGTTGAGACATCGACCTGGATTGCGGGGTCAATTAATTGCTCGATCGACTTATTAGGAGTCGGTTCATCCCACCCCTACGCCGCTATTGAACAATTAGACTTTTTCATGCGCTCGATACGCAGAAAACTCGGAATAAACGGCGGGAATGTACAAAAGTCACACAGTGGATTTTGTGCTACTAGTTGTTCATATTTAGATACTTCAAGAACTTCTCGTCGAGGACTTTGTACTGCGCATAAAACCAAGTCCACTCATCGCTGTGAGCCGTCGCGAGTTTTTCTCTTTCCTCTCTCGGCATACCCATTTCCTTCAGCTGTTCAGCCGTCAACCAAAATCTTGACCCATGCTCAAAGACCTCTTTTGCGTACTCTTTGATTTCCGGACCGAACAACCACAGTGCAGAATGGGTCGCGCCCTTGAAACGAAGTAGATCATCCTGACCAATTTTGTCGTGCCACTGGACAAGGTCAAAGAGCTTTCCGAACTCATGATAAATAGCCAAATACCGCTCATGATTTTCTACGCGAATTGCCCGGTTCTTCGAGCGTCGTCCGCCCATCCACCCAATTCCAAGTCCCACGAGCCATTCGCCAACCTGAATTATGGTATCCATGACCACCTCCGCGTTATCCCAACCCGCAGTTACCGGATATCTTGACGATGTTAGCATTTAGGTCAATGCACAAGCATGAGAGATCAAATGGATGGTGGCGACGGTAGGAGTCGAACCTACGACACTGCGGATATGAGCCGCATGCTCTGACCAACTGAGCTACGTCGCCACCGGGAATCGTCAAATCTAGCGTGAGCAGGGAAGCCGCGAAAGACGTGAAAGACGTCAGCGTAGCGGGATCGCGCGCGACTTGACCGCGCGATGTCCGCGCTGAACCTGATAGAGAACCCCCTCGGTGAACTCGACGCAAGTCAGCTTGCCGCCGTAAACGAGGCCGGTGTCGATGCCGAGTTTGTAGGGCAGATCGATCATCACGCCGCGCATCGGAGTGTGGCCAAAAACCACCGTCGCGTCGATTTTGTGCGGATGGAAAATGAACTCCTGGCGAATCCAGAGCATGTCCTCGGTCTGCTGTTCTTCGAGCTGGCGCATCGGCTGGATCCCGGCGTGGACGAACAGGTAGGGAGGGCGGAGGTAGCTGGTCGCAAGCCGGTTCATGAAGTCCAGATGTGCGTCGGGCAGGCGCTCGGCCGCGGACTCGAGATCGTCTTCATGCACGCCGTAGCTGTCGAGCGTGGCGACGCCGCCATTGAACAGGAACGACTCGCCGTAGTTCCCGGGCATCCCGAGGAACGACATCATCATGTCTTCGTGGTTGCCCTTCAGGAACACGCACTCCGCGTCACCGCGTTCCAGCTCGAGCGCGAGTTCGACCACGTCGCGCGCCGACGGGCCTCGATCGACGTAGTCGCCAACGAAGACGACGGTATCGCCCGCAGTTGGCGCGATCGCTTTCAGGATCGCGCCGAGTTCGTCGGGGCATCCGTGGATGTCGCCGATCGCGAACAGGCGTCCTTCAGTTGTGGCAGTTGTGGGCTTTCGATTGGTGGTCATTTGAGCGATCGTGGCCGAGTGGATGTCAGCCGGCGCCTGGTTTCGCGGTTCCATTGTGAAGCAATTGGATTAAGGAATTGCGGTCTTCGATTATACGACGCGCGGCGCTGTAAGGATTCAGGCTGCCCGCGCGGATTTCGGCGAGCACGTTCGGCGCGGCGCCGCCCTGGACCGCGCGAGCCGCGCGCTCTTCGAGTTCGGCGGACAGCACTTCGACGAATTCGCGGGTCCGCCGCTCGGCCTCGCGGACCGGGTCGGGATGCTCGCGGAGGTAGTCGCGATGCTTCGCGATCGCGGCGACGACGGCATCGATGCCCTGATCGATCGCGGCCTGCGTGAGCAGCACCGGCGGGCGCCATCCTTCTCCCGAGCGGAGATGGACGCTCAGTTCGAGTTCGGCCTTGATCCGATCGGCGCCTTCGCGATCGGCTTTGTTGACCACAAAAACGTCGGCGATTTCGTTGAGCCCGGCTTTCATGGCCTGCACGCCGTCACCCGCTTCGGGCACAGTGACGACGACGGTGGTATCGGCGAGGTCCATGATGGCGAGTTCAGTCTGTCCGACGCCGACAGTCTCGATGATGATCACGTCGCTACCGTAAGCGTCGAGCAACTTGACGACTTCGCGCGCGGCCCGGCTGAGTCCGCCGTGGCTGCCGCGCGAGGCGAGGCTCCGAATATAGACGCCGGCGTCCTTGTAGTGGCCGGTCATGCGGACCCGATCGCCGAGCACAGCGCCGCCGGAAAACGGACTCGATGGATCGATCGCCAGGATCGCAATTTTCTTGTCGAGTGCGCGATACTTCGCGATGAGCCGATTGACGATGGTGGATTTGCCGGCGCCGGGAGGGCCGGTCATGCCGACCACCTGCGCATGTCCGGTCCTGGGATAGATTCGCTCGATGATCGCGCTGGACTCGGAGGCGCGATTCTCGACCATCGTGATCAGTTGCGCCAACGCCCGCATCTCACCCGCGTCGAAGCGCTTAAGGACGGCGTCGAGCCGCGCATCCCTGGTCACCGGGGACGCATCGGCGCCGGTGGAATTGTGTCGAGATTCAGCAGGCATACAAGCTTGTGCCGTAATGATAGCGGCTTGCGATCGTGCGGCGCAACAAAACTTCCGCACTGTGCAAAATCGCGGCGCAGACGCATTGTTTTCCCTTGGCGCGAGCCTTAGTCTTCAAGCACAGAATGAAGCTTCCCGACATCTATACTGACTGGAAAATCGTGATTGGCGTTGCGCTGATCATGCTCGGCGCCGCCAACTGGGTAATCGGGCTCGAGCGGACTCAGATTTACAGCCGGATGGTCGCGGCGCGAGCACATCCGGCGGCGGCAACCGATTACCGGAGTTTCGACGAGCTGGATGCGGGCGCGGGCGGTGCGGTGCTCGAACCGCTGACGGCCGAGCAGAGGCAGGCTTCGTACGCGACGGCGAGGATGGACTTCTACCATGCGGCGTTTCTGACCGGGCGCGTGATGGTGCTGCTCGGACTGCTATTCACGCTGCTCGGTTTTATCAGCGTGATTCAGCAGGATTCGCGTCGAGCATTTCGGCGGCCGGAGGAATTCGGGCGGACTCCGCCGGGATTGTCGGGCTCACCGCGCGGTTGATCGAGGGCCACGCTCATTCCGAGTTGCTTGACTCCGACGACATGGATCTTCGATGGTGAAGATAGTGGAGGAGCTGGCGTGCGCGAAGATAAACCTGTTCCTGCGGGTGACCGGGCGGCGCGCCGACGGCTATCACGAACTCGACTCGGTGTTTCTGCCGATCTCGCTTGCCGACGAAATTCGTCTCGAAGTTCGCACTGCTGAAGAAACTTCGATCACTCTGAACTGCGACGCGCCGGCCCTGGCCTCGAGCCAGCGCAACTTGGCGGCGCGCGCCGCGCGTGCGTTCATGAGCGAATTCGATTTGGCGGCGCAAGTACAAATCGATCTGAGCAAACGAATCCCGGTGGCGGCGGGACTGGGCGGCGGATCGAGCGACGCCGGCGCCGTGTTGCGCATGCTGGCGCGCGCAGCGGAGATCGAGGATGCGGAGGACCGGAGCAGGATGCATCGGATTGCGCTTTCGCTCGGAGCTGACGTGCCGTTTTTTCTGGATCCCCGGCCGGCGCGAATAAATGGAATCGGCGAGCTAATCGTGCCGATGCCCACAGTTCCGCGCATGCCGATCGTTATCGTAGCGCCGCCGTTCGAGGTGCCGACGGCCGCGATCTTTCGCGCGCTCAAGCCGGAAGATTGGAGCGGGACCGCGCCGGACGCGGATATCGAGGCTATTGTGCGTGGCGAAATCTCCCCGGCGATCACGGTCAACGACCTGGCGGCGGCGGCGATCGCACAATTTCCGGAAATCCGCCGACTTAAAGGATTACTTGAAGATTCGGGAGCGCGCGCGGCGCAAATGTCGGGCAGCGGCGGCGCGGTCTTCGGAGTGTTCGAGTCGATCGAAAAAGCGCAGCAGGCGGCGGAGAAGGTAAGAAGGCGGGCGCCGTTTGCTACCACGGTTGCGGCGACGACGCTCGATGGAGAGATGCCGTCGAATTGAGCCCGAGCGGGTAGCCTGTGCAAGGTCGCGGGTGCCGCGCATTGACAGCGAAAAACTGCATCAATAACATCGCAGTTCCCGCACACCGTCACGCAGACTCGGATTACGGGCGGCTCTGATTCCGGGCAGTGTTCGCTGCGCGAGTGGCGCCATGCGGATCGCAGCGGCCAAGTCCGAAAAGGCAAGTACGCAAAGGCGAGTCCGTCAAGGCAAGTCCGTCAAGGTTAGACGGTTCGAGACTTGCCTGCTTTCGGCAAAGACGGGTGGGCTGTCAGTATTAATTGGCGAGAGAGGGAAGCAAGGTCGATATCTCAAGCCTTCGAATCGGAGTCGCGCTGGGCGGTCGCCAAGCTGGTAAGGCACCAGGCTTTGGACCTGGCATTCGAAGGTTCGAATCCTTCCCGCCCAGCCAAATCAACCGGGCACT
>JBGPNU010000180.1:0-7224 GCA_041487675.1 Binatus sp. (SeqCode) | reverse complement strand
CTCGACTTTCATCCCCGGCTGCACGACGAAAACGTGAGAACCTTCCTGTCCGCTCTGAACCGCCTCCGACGGCACCAGGATCGCATCGTAGCGCTGGTTCAGTATCAGCGTCGTGTTGACGAATTCGCCCGGCCACAGCCGTCCGTCGGCATTGGCGAACTGTCCCTTTAGACTGATCGTTCCGGTCTTCGCATCGACGCTGTTATCGACGAAGCTCAGCTCCCCCGTCTCGGCGGGGCCTTGTTGTTCGGGGAGCGAAACTTCGACTCCGAGCTTGTGCTTCGCCATGTACGCGCGAACCTCCGGCAGTTTGTGCTCGGGGACCGCGAAGTCAACGTACACCGGATGCACCTGGTTGATCACGACCATCGCAGTGTCCGCATCCGGCTTCACCAGGTTGCCGGCATGCACCAGCAGATCTCCGGTGCGCCCGTCGATGGGCGCGCGAATCTGCGTGTACGCGAGATTCAGCTTCGCCGTCTGCACCGCCGCTTCGTCGGCCTGCACGGTGGCTGCCATGGAGGCGGCGCTCGCCTCTGCCTGATCGTATTGCTGCTGCGAGCCCACGCCCTGCCTCAGCAGGAACGAGTAGCGCCCTTCTTCGGCAGTGGCTTGACGGCTCTGCGCGCGATCTTTGGCGAGGTTCGCTTGCGCCTGACGCAGCGCGGCCTCGAACGGACGCGGATCGATCGTGAAGAGCAAGTCGCCTTGCTTGACGTCCTGTCCCTGGCGGAAGTTCACCTGCATGATCTGACCGTTGATCTGCGCCTTGACGTCAACCGTGGAGAACGCTTCGACCCGGCCGATCGCATGTATCGTGTCGGCCACCGTCTTTTGCACGACCTTGGCAGCCAGCACCGGCACCGCTTCGTGCTCGCCGAAGCTGTCGGCGGGACCGCGCGAGCATCCGGCGATCGCGATCAGCACGAGCGTCGAGACGGTCGCGATCGCACCAGTTCGTGCGCGCCCGCGGCTCGAACGCTTGACGAGGCTCGACGCCGGGCATCGCGGCGTTCTCTTTCCGCCGCAAAGCACTTGTGCAGACGTGCCGCAATGCGCGTTCGATACGCACAATTCCTTCAACGTAAGAATATTTTTCTACTCCGCGATCTCGAAAACGGCGCCGCCAGGATTAAGGAGTCACCGGTCAGGATAAAGTCACAGCAGAATCAAAGTTTTGAGCCGCATGGCCGCGCCGTTGGCATCTGACCGTGAGGATATTATCAGGCTCGCACGAGCCGATAAAATCTCGAATCTGGACTGAAAATGCGTCTCGGGTCAGTAGCGAGGAGCCGTGCGAGCGCCCGTGACCTCGCGACGCGCCGGCTCAACTACGCGCGGTGGCCGCCAGAGCCGGGTGATGCGCCGGCAACCGGCATAGCCCGTCGCCTTCGATCTGCAGCGCACGATTGAATCGCGCACGCATATTCTCGAGCGCGATAGTCGCGGTCAGATCGACGATTTGCTCCGTGTTGAAGTGGCGCCGCAGTTCCTCGAAAACCTGGTCGGGAACGTCGATCGAGGTCAGCGTCATTTCCTCGGCATAGCGGAGCGCGGCGCGCTCCGCCGGGGTGAACAGTGGATTCTCCACGTAGTCCGCGATCGCGGCGAGTTTCTCTTCGCTTATTCCGGCCCGGCTGCCACCGGCAGCGTTGATATCTATTCAGAAAACGCAGCCGACCATCTGTGCGGCGCGCAGACAGACCATGCGTTTCAGGCTCGGGCTGGTGACTTTGGAGCCCTCGACCGACTGCATGAAGATCGACATCGCAAGAGTGATCCCCGGGCGATAGGCCCACGCTTTGTAGGGATTCAGCACCTTGCCGAATCGCCGCTTCATCATCCAGGTCATCGGCCTGAGCATCCAACTGAACTGCTTGTCTTCGAGTCCTTCGATACGCATCGTTGGGCCGCTCCAATTACGCAGCTCGCGCCGGAGCGGCGCGAGTTTCATCCGACCGGCTATAGAGATCGACGGCGATCACGATTAGAACGACAGCCGGGACATAGATACCAAGTACCTCAGTCACCATATGCTCCGAAGATAGTATGCCGGCCGCATGTGAGTATAGGTGAAGAATCGAATGCATGACGCCCGCGACCGCGGCAATCACGACCGCGATCGCATTGCGGCGCGGATTCAACGCGGCGGCCACCAGTCCGACCCCAACCGCCAGAAAAAATGTGCCGCCATCCATAACCAGATGCCCGTTGAACGGTCCGGTCTCGGTGACGCCCGGAACCAGGCGGAAGAACCACGCGGTTGGAAAGAAGAACATCTCGATGCCATTGACGATATCCATCGCGGCGATGATCCACAGGAGCACGACGATCCACTTGGGCGCGTTGGATTTCATGCGTTTCCTCTCGAAGATGGGGAAAGAGCGCCGTGCCCGGGAGCAAACTGCTAGATGCTCAGATGATAGAGATCCGCGACGTTGTCGTGCAGGATGAAATTCTTCTCGTCCTGGGTCATCCCGGCGGTCTGCTTCCTCAGAATTTCCTGCGACCACGGCCAGGTCGAATCGCTATGCGGGAAATCATTCGCCCACATCAAGCGATGGATGTTGCACAGGTCCCTCACCTTGAATGCTACGTAGTCGTCCTGGAACGTTGTATATACGTTCTCGCGAAAATACTCACTTGGCATCTTTGAAAGCGTGCCGGCGGTTAGCCAGTATCGATGCCGATCGTAAGCATGGTCCATCCGGTACATATAGTGAGGCACCCAGCCGGCGTCGGCCTCGACGCATACCAGTTTCAACTTGGGATGACGCTCGAAGACGCCGCCCAAGACGAACGTGCCGATAATGTCCTGGCATCCGCGGATGATGGACAAGAAGCTGTTGAGCTTGGGGCCGCGGGTCTGGAAGTTGTCGGTGCTGCTGGTGAGTATGTGAAAGCTGAGCGGCAGCTCGAGAGCTACCGCCGCCTCGTAAAAGGGATCGTAGATCGCGCTGTCATAGTCCTCGAGCTTCGGATTCCCGGGCATCATGACGCCCTTGAGCCCGAGTTCCTTCATCTTGCGCAGATCCTCGATGCCTTCCTCGACGGAACGCATTGCGGTCTGTCCGACGCCGATGAGTCTTTCGGGATGCGCGTCGCAGTACTCACCGATCCACAGGTTGTACGCGTCGAAGCAGGCCTTCTTGTAATCGAAGTCACGATGGTTGCACAGGATCATCCCGACCGTGGGGTAGATTATTTCCGCGGCGACACCGTCGCGATCCTGGTCGGCCATGCGCGCGTTCGGATCCCATCCCCCGCGATGCATCTCCTCGAACTTTGCGCCAATCGTCCTGAGCTCGCTGGCGTCCTTGCCGGCCGCGGCGGCCAACGCGACGTTAATCGGACGCGGGAAGTCCTTGACCAGAAAGACGTCGCCGAGCTTTTCATCATGGATCATGTGCGGGGCAGTGTCTTTGTACTTGGCGTCAATCCGGTCGATATAGGTGCCGGGCGGCTCGGTGATATGGGAATCCGCGGAGATAATTGGCTTTTGCATCGCTTGAACCTCGATTGGCTTCGCTTGCGGGCGCGAAATCCTGACCGGGAATCACGAATCTGTTCGATTTTCTATTACTAAACGATGCCGGCGTTTACAATGTTGCCGATGCATACACATCGGTCCGCGCCGATCGAGCTGCTCCCGCGCGGCGAGTCTAAAAGGTTGATTCATACGCGGCGTGTCAGCACAATCGTCAGATGGCAAATTCGGTACAGCGCGCGTTCGATCTTGCGGCGGAAGATTACGACCGCACGCGACGCCGCCTGGTGCCCGGCTTCGACGATTTCTATCGCGCGGCGATCGACCTGCTCTCGTTTCCGCGCGATCGCGAGATAGAAGTTCTCGATCTCGGCGCCGGCACCGGCCTGCTCGCCGCGTTTATCGTTTACAGCTTTCCGAAGGCGCGCATCACCATGGTTGATATCTCGAACGAGATGCTCGATCGGGCGCGCGAGCGCTTCGAACTGGGCGGCGAGCGTTTTCAGTTCGAGGTGAGCGACTACGGCACGGGGCGGATCAACAACAAGTACGATGCGGTCGTGTCGGCATTGTCGATTCATCATCTGAGCGACGATCAGAAGCGGGCGCTGTTCGGTCAAATCCACGGCGCGCTCAAAGACGGCGGAGTGTTTGTCAACGCGGAGCAGTTTCGCGGCGCGACTCCGGAGATGGATCGGCTCAATCACGAGCGATGGCTGACCCGGGTGCGAGAACTGGGCGTTGGCGAGCGCGATCTTACGGCGGCGCTGGAACGGATGAAGTTCGATCGCGCGGCGACGCTCGAAGATCAGCTCGAATGGCTCGCCGAATCGGGCTTCCGGGAAATAGTCTGCACGTACAAGAATCTGATGTTCGCCGTGTACGCGGGTATCAAGTAGAACCGGCTGCGGCTAACTCGCACCCAGCGCTTTGGTCGCGTGACGCGCGGCGGCCAGGTACATCGGATTTGGGTCGAGCGCGTATTCACCGAGACAGACTTCCGTCAATTTGATCGCGTGTTCGTCGCCGTTGGCCAATGCCCGGTCGATCAATTCGTCGCGGTTTTCCGTCACCTGATCGGGCATTCGCTCCGGGCGGGGCGCGCGCCCGAAAGTTACGTACAGCGCCGCGGCAGCCTGCCACGCGTAGCGCATCGCGGCCTGCGCGCTGTCGCGACTGAGATACGGGATCATCGGCCGCAACGCCGCTGGCGCCGTGATGCAATGGACGAAAGCGATCGTGGTCATGATATCGACCGCGCTCGCCAGATATACCGCGGCGAAAGTTCCGGTCAGATCGGAAACGAACTGCGACGGGTCGCCGGCAGTCTCGACTATCGCAGCCGTGCCGGCAAAGGACGGAAAATCTTCGAGTTGCGCCAGCGCCTCGCTCAGAAAACGGAAGTTGCCGCGGCGATCAGGTGGAATGATCTCGATTGACGATATCGCCCGCGACGGCAGCGTCCGTAGCCCCGGCACTTGCGCTTCCGGCAACTTCTCGAATCGCGCAGCCCAATAGCCGAGGCCTTCGGCGAGTTCATGACGACGCTCGCGCGTTTCCGTAATTGCGAGACCGCGCACCGCGTGTCCGGTCCGGATTACGCCGTGCGTCGCGGCCGCGATGATGCCCGGCGCGAGCCGGCCGACCCAGGTGTCGAGCACCTCGCGCCACGCCGCTTCACCGAGTTGTGCGTCGAAGAACGCTATCCAGTCCGCGGCGCGCCGATAGTCGCCGAGCGCCTCACGCCAATTCGCGCCGGTAATCTGCTCGCGATGTGCCGGATGCGACTCGAGTTTGCGCCGATATCCTTCGACCCATCGAATAACTCCGTCGCCGCGGCCCATTGCGCAAATTGCTTCCGCCGCCATCGGGCCGTGATTCGACATGCCGCCGGCATATTCGGGACCGGTCGCCGACAGCATATCGAGCGCTTCATCGAGCGCCGAATAATCCGCCGGATTCATTTTTCACCTCGCGCATTGGCAGTTCATTGTTCGTCAAAGACATGCTCGCCACGATTCAGCCGCAGCGCAATCCGATACGTCTGTGCCTGCACGCGCGCAGTCGGAGCGTGCGGTTACGGGGCCTCGGTGCTGAACGAGATTTTGAAGTCCTCGCTCGCGAACGGGTAAACGTGGATCATCCAGCCGAAGATTTGCTTGTGAAACGATCCGCCCGCCGCCTGGCAATCCGCTTCGTTTGAAATTGTTCCGGTGAAGCCGAAGCGCGGGTCAGCAAGATACCCAAGGCGCATCCGCGCCGCCGAGCCCGCGCCATGACTCATGCCACGCTCCATTTCGCCAGACGAGGAAATGTCGGGCCGCATAGTGTTGCCGATTCTGCCGTTGATCACGTCGTCTTCGCTGACTCCGCGGGGCAGGCAGATGTTGGTGTGCGCGTGCCAGTGCGAGAGGCTCAGCGGGATCAACTGGTCGAGCTGCGCGGGCGTGTCGCCCGGTGGCGCGTCGTACATCGCGCCGACCAGTTTGTATCCGCCGAGAGTCTTTTTTTCATAGAGCAGCGAGCCGGGCCGCGCCACATCGAAATCGCCCAGGTACTCGGCGCCCGTCGCCGATCGGCTGGCGAAGTGGTAAACGTCCTGCGGCACCGAAGCCATGTACGGCACGTAGCCGTCGGCGATCGCAACGTTGTAGTCCTCGTACTTGGCGAGCTTCGCGCGCATCGTCTTGATGATCTCTTCGCCGCGCTGAGCATCCGCGGGCACCGCGGCGCGCGTTTCGGTCATCGTCATGTGATCGCTCATCTTCATATGCGATCCCATCTGGCCCATCGCGCCGGTGTCGCCACTGCCGCCCGAATCCATATCCATCCCGTCCATGTCATCGTGGGCGAGCGCGGGTTTTACGAACGTGGCCGTGGCGAGCCCGACTATCAGCAACGCAACCGTGAGCAACGATGCTCGATACTTTTGCTTCATGTCTCGCCTTCTCCCGAGCGAGCGATGTACCGGCAACATTCACACCGGCACGAATATTCTACTACTCTGGGTATGGTCTGGAACAACCATACCGCGCGCCAAGCTGGAGCGCGCCCGCGTCCCGCCCTGAACGAACGGTTTGTAGAAAAGCCGCGGTCTCGGCTAGGTTGGGCGCGGGAGAACGGGAAAGACCAAATGGGTGAAATCAATCTCTACCAGTATCCAATCTCGCCATTCACCGAGAAGGTGCGGCGAGTGCTCACTTATAAGCATCTCAAGTGGAATCCGATCGATTGCCACTATGAGGACAAGACCAACCTGCTCGCGCTGACCAAGGGCGCATGGACCCGGGTGCCGGTGCTCGAGTGGGACGGCGAGGTGGTTTACAACTCCGCCGACATCATCAAGTGGCTGGATCGCAAGGAGCCGGCGCGGCGCGTGATTCCCGACGACGCGCGCGGACTCATCGAGATGATCGACAACTGGTCCGACAACACTTTCTTCATGCCGATGTTGTCGCTCACGATTCCCGATTTGCTCGACGCCGCGGGCGATCCGAAGCTGAAGGCCAATCGCGAAAAACTTATCGGCATCACGACCGCCCAGATGCGTGAGCATGCCGCGCCGGCGCGTGAACAACTGCGCGGCTATCTTCGAATGATCGACGAGCAGCTCGCGGGCAAGGATTTTTTCTTGGGGCCTGGCTTCACGATGGCGGACGCGTCGCTCTACCATCCGTTGTACTTTCTCGCACTCATTCCGCCCAACTTTTCGATCGTCAAGGACTTCGCCAACGTCG
>JBGPNU010000179.1:0-7240 GCA_041487675.1 Binatus sp. (SeqCode) | reverse complement strand
GATTCAGCCGGAGTTACTATCAGCCGGCCCGCCCGAACCTTCAGGTCGACCACGGTGCCTTCCTCAAGCCCGACCGTTTCCGCAAAAGCGGCAGGGATACGGACCGCGAGGCTGTTGCCCCACTTTGAAATCGTTTGCATAGATATGTTTCTACAATGTGTAAACGCGCGGGTCAAGCCGGCGGTGGGGATGCTACTCCGGGCGGGAGGCGACCAAATCCTCGAGCGTCACTTCGACGACGCCGCCGTCTTCCTCGCGCTGGACCAGCACGGTCTGCTTCAGGATGTTCTGGCGGATTACTTTGCCGTCGCCCTTGACGCATTGCACGCGCTTGCCGAGGTTGGGCAGCGCGCGCTTGAGTTCGACGTAAGTGGCGTACTCGTAACGCAAACAGCACTTGAGCCGCCCGCACATCCCGGCCAGCCGCGAAGGATTCAGCGCCAGCCCCTGGTCGCGCGCCATCTTGACCGTGACCGCCTCGAAGTCGCGCAGCCAGCTCGAGCAGCAGAGCTCCCGCCCGCACGGTCCGAGGCCGCCGGTGACTTTGGTCTCATCGCGCGCGCCGATTTGCTTCATCTCGACCCGAACCCGCAACGTGTTGGCGAGGTCGCGGACCAGGTCGCGGAAATCGACCCGTCCTTCGGCGACGAAATAGAAGACCGCCTTGCGCCCGTCGAAGGTGTAGTCGGCGTTGACCAGCTTCATCTGGAGGCGATGCGCGCGAATCCGCTCGACGCACAGGCGGCGCGCATGCGCTTCGCGCGCGAGGTTCTCTCTCTCGATGTTGAAGTCGTCGTCGGATGCAACCCGGATGATCGGGCGCATCGCGGAGAGGTCGATCGAATGCGCCGGTTCGTGCGGCTCGATCACAACGGTGCCGACCCGGGCGCCGGCCTCGCTCTCGACGAGCACGCGATCGCCGCGCCGGAGTGCGGCGTCGCCGGCCAGGAAATTGTACAGATGCCCGGTTTGCTGCAGGCTGACGGCAACGATTTTCGGGAGCTCCCTCGCGCCTTCAAACGGATCGATGTCTTGACCCACTGTGTTCTTGCCCCCACCCGTCTCCACTAACTATCGCGCATTGCCTGTCGGGCGATAGTCCACCAATTCTCGGCCTGCAAGCGTGGATTCGCCATCGCTTCGACCGCCTCCGAAGCGCGGACCGCGGCGTCGATACATTTGACGAGCGCATCGACACCGATACGTTCAGCCAGGATCGCCATCGTGCCTGCCGCCGTGGGCGGAAACGCCGCGAAATCGGTCTTGAGCAGCTTGCAGCATAGTATTTCTTCGAGCAGCCTTGCGAGCAGCTCGAAATTGGCGGACGCAGCGTCGCGATTGGCAAAAAATTCCTGCGCGAGTGACTGCGCGCGCGCGAAGTCAATCGACTTCGCGGTGCTGAGCGCGGCCAGCAGCTCCTTCATGGGCGGTTCCTCGCCCGCCGCCAGCGCAATCGCATTGGCGGCGCTGCCGCGCGCGAGTAGGGCGAGCGCGCCGGCGCGCGCCTTGTCGTCCACGCCGCGTGCGGCGAGGATAGCCTCCAGGTCGGCGACCTTTAGCGCGGGAAATCGCACCGTGCGGGTGCGCGAACGGACCGTATCGAGCAGCGCGCGCTCGCTCGCGGTTACCAAGATGACGATCGCATGGCCGGGCGGCTCTTCGAGCGTCTTCAGCAAGGCGTTCTGCGCGGGAATATTCAGCGTCTCGGCATCGTCGATAATCGCGAGACGAGTCGGTCCGCGCGCCGGCCGGCTCCCGAGCCGCACGATCAGTTCCCGAACCTGCTCGATCAAGACGTCGGTGCGGCCGGCCGGGCGCGAGACGTAGCTGAAATCGGGATGCACTCCGGTGGCGATTTGCACGCACGCCGAACAGCAATCGCATCGGGGAGCGTCGGCGTCGGCAGCGCGGGCGCGAGTGCGCTCGGTCTGCGGAGCGTCGCGCACCGGGCATCGCCCGAGCGTGCAGCAAAAGTTCTCGCCCGGCGAGCGTTCGCACATGAGCGCATGGACGAGGCTCTCCGCGACCAGGGCCTTGCCGACGCCGCGCGGGCCGGAGAACAAGTAGGCGTGCGAGGGACGGTTGCGCAATTCGGCGAGAAGCCGACTGGCGATTTCGCGATGTCCGCGGAGCGAGGTCAGGGGCATCGGCGGCTCAGCAGTTCGTCGACGGCGCGCCGGATATCGGCGCTGACATCGGCGACCGGGCGATCGGCGTCGATCACGACCACGCGGGCAGGCTCGGCCGCGGCGATCGCGAGGAAGCCGGCGCGCACTTTGCGATGGAACTCCGCGCGCTCGCCCTCGAAGCGGTCGGAGCCGCGGCCGGTGCTCTTGGCGCGGGCGCGTGTGCGCTCGAGGCCAGTCTCGACCGGCAAGTCGAGAACGATAGTCAGGTCGGGAGACATCGCGTCGCTGGCAAGCCGATTTAATTCATCGAGCAGCTTGAGATCGAAGCCGCGGCCATAGCCCTGGTAGGCGGTGGTGGAATCCGAATAGCGATCGGAAATCACCATCTCGCCGCGGGCGAGTGCGGGCCGGAGTTTTTCGCGGACGTGCTGCGCGCGGTCGGCGAGCACCAGCAATAGTTCAGCGGCTACGTCGAGCGAGACGGCGGGATCGAGAAAGATCGCGCGAATCGTTTCACCGGCGCGGGTGCCGCCGGGCTCATGCGTAATCGTCACGCGCCGCCCGTCTTTACGGAGCCAGTCGCCGAGGATCGCGGCTTGAGTCGTTTTGCCGGAACCCTCGACGCCTTCGAGCGTGATGAACAGACCGTTTGCCATCAATTAGATCCCCGACAGGGAGCGTTCTAATAAATCGAGCGCTCTAATAAATCCGCGCGCCATCGGGTTCCCTATCCGCCAAGATACCAGTGGGTCAGTTGCGGCTGAAAGAGAGTGAAGATGCCGGCCGCCAGCGCCAAAAATGGACCGAACGGAACTTCGGTGCGCAGAATCGAGACGTCGGCTTGCTCGGGCTCGGTCGCGGGATCGGCAACCGGCGCAGTCGAGTTGTTGCCACCGCCGCTGAGCGCGAAGGCGATTCCGCCGATCGCGCCGATAACCGAGCCAACGAACAGCGTGAAGAAAACCCCGGGCCAGCCGAGAAATCCGCCGACCATCCCGAGCAGCCACACGTCGCCGAGACCAACGCCTTCGCGCCCGCGCACGAGTTGGTAGAAATAACCGGTGCCGTACAGGACGCCGCCGCCGACCAGGATCCCGAGGATCGAACTCTTCCAGCCGACCTCCGGCATCATGAACGACGCGGCGAGGAAGCCGACGACCATGCCCGGCCAGGTGATCACGTTTGGAATCAGGCGCCAGTCGTAATCGACGATCGCGACGACCCATAACGCGGCGCATAGCACGAACCGCGCGATCGCGTCAGGAAGCGGAAAGGCGAGAAATAGAAAGAGCGCGGTGATCGCGAGCGAGATTTCGGCCAGGAAATGGCGAAATGGAATCTGCGCGCCGCACATGATGCATCGCCCGCGCAGCCCGAGGTAGGCCAGAATCGGGATGTTCGCCCACCACGGGATCGCGCGCTCGCAACTGTCGCATCGCGAGCGCGGCGACACGATCGACAGCTCGCGCGGAAGCCGCCACGCGAGCACGCCGACGAAGCTGCCGACGCTCGCGCCAACGAGGAATGCCAGGGTGGCGCCGAGTCCGGTGGGCATATCGAGGGTCATCGGGTCACCGCCTTCATTGCTGTTTTTGCGCGGCGCAGAGATCGAGCGTCAAATCGTAAGTGGCCTTGATTCCGCGATTCAAATTATCCACCGAGAGCCGCTCGTCGTCGCCGTGAACGCGCGCGATTTCCGCGGGCGCCAGGATCACCGGCACGAATCCGTACGCGGGGACGCCCTTCGCCCGGAAGACGCGCGAATCGGTGCCGCCGGTCGTCATCCACGGTACGACGACTGATCCTTTGAAATCAGCCGCGACGACGCGTTTGATCGCATCCCAGGCCTCGCCCGATGTCGGCGACGGCGGAGCATCGTCGGGCCGCTGGATATAGTCAATCGAGAAATCGCCGGCGCCGAGTTGCTCGCGGAGATGCTTCAGAAAAGCGTCCGCATCGGTGCCCGGCAGCAGCCGGCAATCGAGCGCGGCCTCGGCGGTGGTCGGGACGACGTTCACCTTGAATCCGGCGTTGAGCATCGTGAGCGAGATCGTATCGCGCATGAGAGCCTGGATGTTGTACGGACTCAGCACGCCGCGCGTCGCAAGCTCGGCAATCCCGGGCAAATCGAGATGCGCGAGCTGGAACGACGCCGGGAACGGCTCCAGCGGCGCGATGGATTGCATCGCACTCCCAAAGATTGGCGTGATTCGGATCGGCGGCTGATTTTCCAGCACGCGATGAAGCGCGTTGACCAGAATCAGGCTCGGATTGTCGGGCCTCGGCACCGAGCCGTGTCCACCTTTGCCGTGGACGCTGATGTGAAGCCAGTTTACGCGCTTCTCCGACACGGCGACCGGAAAAGTTGTGCCTTTGATTCCGAGCCAATCGGGGGCGCCGTCGCCACCCTCGTTGAACGCGAACGCCGGATCGATCGCGTCCCAGTGATTCTTCACCATCCACTCAGCGCCATTTTCGCCGCCCGCTTCCTCGTCAGGATTCACCATCATCTCGACCCCGCGCTTGAGCGGCAGGTTGTTGCGCTTGAGCGCGAGCATCGTCATCAGCGCCATGATCCCGTGCGCCTTGTTGTCGATCGCACCGCGCGCCCACACGTAACCGCCGGCCAGGTCGGCGCTGAACGGCGGATGCGTCCAGTTGGCTCCCACCGCGGGCACGACATCGGCATGCGACATGAGCATCAGCGGTTTCACGCCCGCGGGTCCGGGGAGCCGCGCGACCAGGGTGACCATCCCCGGCTTGCTCTCGAAGGTTTCGGTCGCAATTCCTTCCTTGTCGAGAATGCCTTTCAGGTACGCGATCGCGGCGGCGGTGTTGCTGGGCGGATTGGTGGTGTCGAAGCGAAGATAGGTGCGGAAATAATCGAGCGCTTCGGAATCGATCTTGTTCCAATCAATCGGGGGTGCGCTATCGGCGTGAGAGACTTGAGCGGCGAAGATTAGAAGAATCGCGGCAGCGAAGCAGACGATCACAGGGCGAAATCGTATTACAGAATTGAGTCGCTGCATCATGAATTTGTAATACACCTTAGAGCCGAGGATTGACTCGGGTCAGCGCTGGCACTTCGGGCAATAGAAGCTCGCGCGCCCGCCGACGACCACGTTTCTGATCGGCGTCGAGCATGTGTAGCACGGTTTGGCCTCGCGTCCGTACACACGCAGGCGTTCGGCGAATCGGCCCGGCTGTCCGCGCGAATCGCGATAGCTGCGAAAGGTGGTGCCGCTGCGGCCGATTGCGGCGCGAAGAATCAGGGGCGCCGCGGCGGCGATCTTTTCGATCTCGGCTCGGGTAACGCGGCCGGCACGTCGGGTCGGCCGCACGTTCGCGCGAAACAAAATCTCCGCCGCGTAAATATTCCCGATCCCGGCCACGATCCGTTGATCCATGATCAGGTTCTTGATCGCGACTCGCCGTCCGCGGGCCTTCGATGCCAAAAAGCCGGCATTGAATTCGCGCGACAGCGGCTCGGGGCCGATACCCTTCAGTTCCGCCGTGGAAGCCAGCGCGGCGCGCGCGACCAGACGGACCATGCCGAAGCGCCGCGGATCGTTGTAAACCAGGCGCGAGTCGTCGTCGAGGGAAAATTCGAGGTGATCGTGGCGAGGATCGAATTCGCCGCGGAAGCCGTCGTGGCGATGGGTCAGGCTGCCGGACATCCCGAGGTGGACCAGCAGCACGTCGTCGCCGTCGAACTCGACGATCAAATATTTTGCGCGCCGCGAAAGCCCGGTTATTCGCCGGCCGGCGATGTTCGAGGAAAAATCGATCGGCACGCGGCGGCGCAAGCTCTTGTCGCCGATCCGCGCGCGCACGATTGTTCTGCCCACAGCGCTGCGAGCCAGAATCCGGCGGAGCGATTCGACTTCCGGCAGTTCAGGCATCGCGGGAGCCGATCCCGCGGCTCACTCCGGGGCCAAGTGCGCGCGAAAGCCGGATAAAGTCGGGGACGCCGAGCGTTTCGGCACGCGCCGCCGGATCGATCGCGGCGCGTTCGAGCGCCCGTACAACCTTGGCGGCATCGACTCCAAGCGAATGGCTGAGCGCGTTTCGAATCTGTTTTCGCGGTGCGGAGAACGACGCGCGGACAACTTCAAGGACGGTGTGCTCCTCATCAATATCAATGGCGAAGGACGATCCTTTGCGCGGCGTGAAGCGCAGCACTTCCGCATCGACCTTGGGCCGCGGATGAAAGCTGCCGGCCGCGACCGTGAAATGGAGATCGATATCCCAGTAGAGCGCGGTGAATACGCTGAGCGCCGAGTATCCGCCGTCGCCGGGGCGGGCGCGAATTCGCGCCGCGACTTCGCGTTGAAACATGAGGACCATCCGCGTGATCAGACGCGAGTTGTCGCTGAGACGGTGCAGAATCGCGGCGGCGACATTGAACGGTAGATTGCCGATCACTTTGACGGGCGGCGCCGCGGCGATTGACCCGAAATCGACGGAAAGAAAATCCGCGTTGATCACGCGAGTCCCCGGGTCGTCGGCGAAGCGATCCGCAAGGCGCGCGGCGAGTCGCCCGTCGAGTTCGACCAGCGTCAGCGAGCGGCGCGAACGTATCGCGATTTTCTCGGTCAGGATTCCGAGTCCGGGACCGATTTCGATTATGTGATCGGACCCGTCGAGCTCTGCTGCTCCGACGATTCGATCGGCGATCGCGCTGCTGGTGAGAAAATTCTGCCCGCGCGATTTTGTGGGCCGCACGCCCGCAATCGCAAGCGCGGGAGCGGGGCGCGATGGAGTCGGTTCATCACCAGGATGGGATTTCCGCGCGATCGTCATTCGTTACAACATCAAAGCGAAAGATTGGCTTCGGCGTCGATGTCAAGGCGGTCGCGCTCGCCGCGCAGCAGGCGATAGCTGCCTGCGAGCGCGATCATGGCGGCATTGTCGGTGCAATATTTGAGCGCTGGGGCCACCATCCGCCGGCCGTCGGAATCGGCGGCCTCGGCCAGTCTGTCGCGCAACCTGGAATTTGCCGCGACCCCGCCCGTCAGCGCGATCGTATCGGCGCCGAGTTCGCGCGCCGCTGCGATAGTTGGCTTTACGAGCATGTCAACCACTGCTTCCTGGAAGCTGGCCGCGAGATC
>JBGPNU010000178.1:0-7288 GCA_041487675.1 Binatus sp. (SeqCode) | reverse complement strand
GCATCGGGCGGGGCACGTCGCAGACCGTATCGAAGGTCGAATGACGTCGCTTATGGACGAGGCGGGGTTTGTCGATGTCAAGGAAGTGGCGCGTGGGAAGATTTTCTTCGGGCCGATCGCCTACTACCGCGCGCAGGGGGCAGCCGCCGCACCCAAGTGAGGAAAAAGATAAAATCAGAGTGCGAAACCGCAGGGGCCAGCCCCCTGCACCCATGCCAGGAAAAAGATAAGACAGGAAGCGCGAAACCCAGTTTGGGTTTCGCATCCGGATCTTCTCTTCATCAGAACTGCGTAGGGCTTCAGGAATGAAAAATCCAGCGAAACCGACATTGGATTTCTGTTTTTCAACACCCTGCCGGGTGACAAGCAGACGACACGTGCTTTAGAATGCGGCATCTACGTGAGGGATGAGCGATGACGGCAGGTACGGAAATCGTCGAGATAAAGGCGCGCGAGATTCTCGACTCGCGCGGGAATCCCACTCTTGAAGTTGACCTGCGGCTCGCTGGCGGCGCAATGGGACGCGGCGCGGTCCCGTCGGGCGCTTCGACGGGAGCGCACGAGGCGCTGGAGCTGCGCGACGGCGACGCGAAACGCTTCGGCGGCAAGGGCGTGCGCAACGCGATCGCAAACGTCGAGGGTGCAATCGCGCGCCGGCTGAGGGGCGCGGACGCGCTCGATCAAAAATCGATCGACCAAGCAATGATCGCGCTCGACGGCACCGAGAACAAATCGAAGCTCGGCGCGAACGCGATACTCGGGGTGTCGATCGCAGCCGCACATGCCGCGGCCGCGTCGCGGGGCGTGCCGCTCTATCGCTATCTGAATCCCGACGCGCACCTGATGCCGGTGCCGATGATGAACGTGCTCAACGGCGGGCGTCACGCGGACTCCAACGTGGACATGCAGGAGTTCATGATCGTGCCGGTGGGCGCAGACAATATGGCCGACGCGATCCGAGTGGGCGCCGAAGTCTTTCACGCGCTCGCGGCGGTACTCAAAAAGCGCGGGCATTCGACCAACGTCGGCGATGAAGGCGGGTTCGCGCCGAATCTGAAAAGCAACGAGGAACCGATCGAGCTGATCCTGGAAGCAATCGCGAAGGCCGGCTACCGTCCCGGCGCCGACGTGTCGCTGGCGCTCGATCCCGCGTCGAGCGAGTTCTTCGAGAATGGCAAGTACGTTTTCGCCCGCTCCGACAAGAGCGCGCGCAGCGCGGAACAGATGGTCGAATTCTACGCGGGATGGTTGAGGCAATATCCGATCGTTTCGATCGAAGACGGACTGGCCGAGGACGACTGGGCGGGATGGAAAATCCTGACCCGCGAACTCGGCGCGAGCATGCAGCTGGTGGGCGACGATATATTCGTCACCAATCCCAAGTTTCTGAAACGCGGAATCGACGAGCAGGCCGCGAATTCGATTCTGATCAAGCTGAATCAGATCGGCACCCTGACCGAGACACTCGCGACGATCGAGATGGCGCGCGCAGCCGGCTACACCTGCGTGATCTCGCATCGCTCGGGCGAGACCGAGGACACTACGATCGCGGATCTCGCGGTCGCGACCGGCGCCGGTCAGATCAAGACCGGATCGATGAGCCGGGGTGAGCGGACGGCCAAATATAATCGACTGGTAAGAATCGCCGAGGAGCTGGGCGCGAAAGCGCAGTACCCGGGTGCGAGCGCGTTCAAGCGACGCGCGGCGGGCGGAAAAAAATGACGACGACGCGGCCACCGGTTGCGGCGCTGGTGATTTTCGACGGATGGGGTGTGAGCGCGGAGCGCGCGTCTAATGCGATCCTGAAAGCGAAGACGCCAACGATGGATCGGCTCTACGCGACCGCGGCGCATACGGAGCTGGACGCGTCGGGGGAAGCGGTCGGCCTGCCGCCGAATGTGATGGGCAATTCCGAAGTCGGCCATCTGACGATCGGTGCGGGCCGCGTGATCTACCAGGACCTGATGCGAATCAGCAAGGCGATCGAGACCGGAGCATTCGCACGCAACCCGATTCTTGTCGATGCGATCAGGAAGACCGTCGCCGACGGCAAGACGCTTCATATATGGGGGCTGCTGTCCGACGGCAGCGTGCATAGCCATATCGAGCATCTGATGGCGATCCTGGATCTGGCGGCCGCGCAAGGTGCGGCGAAGATCGCGGTTCATGCGGTGCTCGACGGACGCGACAAGCCGCCGCGCTCGGCGCTCAAATTCGTCGAGCAGCTCGAAGCAAAGTTGAAGCATCTCGGGCGCGGGCGAATCGCGACGGTGGCTGGGCGCTACTATGCGATGGATCGCGACCAGCGCTGGGAGCGGACCGAGCGAGCGTGGCGCGCGATCGTCGAAGCGGAGGGAGTTGCGGCGTCGAGCGCGCGCGAGGCGATCGAGAGATCGTACGCCGACGGCAAGAGCGACGAGTTCGTGTTGCCGCACGTGATTGGCGAGCGCGCGCCGATGGCGGAAGGCGACCAGGTGATTTGCTTCAACTTCCGCGCGGACCGGGCGCGGCAGTTGACGGCGGCAATCGCGCTGGACGGATTTTCCGGCTTCAAGCGATCGCGCATCCCGAAGGCCGGCTACGTATGCATGACCGAGTACGATCGATCATTCGGGTTGCCGCTCGCGTTTGCGCCGGAGGACATTCGCGGGACGCTTGCCGAAGTGCTCGCGGATGCGAAGCTCCGCAACCTGCGCGTGGCCGAAACGGAGAAATACGCGCACGTGACGTACTTCCTGAACGGTGGCGTCGAGAAGGCATTTCCGCTCGAGGAGCGCGCGCTGATTCCATCGTCGAAAGTGGCGACCTATGACCTCGATCCAGCGATGAAGGCCGCGGCTATCGCGACGCGGGTCGCCGAGGAAATCGAAGGCGGAAAGTTCGACCTGATCGTGATGAACTTCGCCAACCCCGACATGGTCGGTCATACCGGCAATTTCGAAGCGACGGTCGCGGCGGTCGAGGCGACCGATGCGGCTTTGGCCGTGGTGATTGCGGCGCTCGAGAAACGCGGGGGCGTCGCGCTCGTCACGGCGGATCATGGCAATGCGGAGTTCATGGCCGATCCCGCGACCGGGCAGGCGCATACCGCGCATACGACGAATCCGGTGCCGCTGATTCTCTACGATCCGAATTGGGATGGGCGGCTCAAGGACGGCGGGACGCTAGCCGATGTGGCGCCGACGCTGCTGGGGATGCTTGGCTTGAAGCCTCCGCCCGAGATGACGGGGCACGATCTGCGTATCGAGACTGCGCGCTAGTGTGATCGGGCAATTCAGGAAATGTCCCTCACCCGACGCTCGAAGACGAGCGTCGGCCTCTCCCGACACAGGGAGGTGCCACTGGCACACGACAAGATTTCCTTACCAGCGGACGACTTGCTCGTAGATTTTTGGCAACTGGCGCGGGAGCGAGGCAATGTCCTCGATTACGAGATAGCGCGACGACTGGCACATCTGGCGCAAATAGTCGTGGCCGGTTTTGTCCACGGTGATGCAGAACGGCAGCACGCCGGCCAATTCGAGTTCCTTCAGCGCAACCATCGTGTCCTGAATGCCGTAGGCGTTGGAGCGACGGTCGTGGCCGTAATCGAAATCCTGGGGGAAGCCGTCGCTCAGCAGGATCATGTGCTTGGCGCGTGAGGATACGTCCTTGAATTTTTCGCGCACGTGCCGAATCGCAGCGCCCATCCGGGTCGAGCGCTTGGGCTCGACCGCGCCGACGCGGGCCTTCACCTCCTCGGTCAGCTCCTGATCGAATTCCTTGATCACGTAAAACTCGACGTTGTCGCGGCCATGGCCTGAGAAGCCCATGATCGCGTACGCATCGCCGATTTCCTCGAGCGCCTGCGCCATGATGACCAGCGCTTCCTTGTTGACGTCGATGATGCGGCGCGGACGGTTCGCGGTCTGCGGGCGGCGCTGCCATGCCTTCATCCAGTCGTCGGTGTCGTCATCGTCGGTATGCTTGCGCGGCTCGCGATGAACGGGTTCGTCGGTCGAAGCGGACATGTCGAGCAGGAACAACGTCGCGACGTCGCGGGCCTCTTTCTTGCGCGCCTTGTAAAAGCGGCCGTCGGGAGTCTGGCCCATCAGGCGCGCGACGCGCGCTTCGATAGTTCGGTCGAGGTCGATTTCCTCGCCATCCTCGAGGCCGCGGACCATCCGATATGACGCGGGGCGGATGCGCTGGAAGTTGCGGCGCACGCCGGGCAGTATGTCGGCGTAGCGGTTCAGAGTGTTCTCGAAAAAATCGCCCTCGTCGCCGGGGAGCACGATTTCGCGGAGCCGGCACCAGTTGCGCCGATATTCGTTCAGCACGTAGTCCCATTCGTCGTAGGCGTAGTAGGAATCCTGGCGGCCGCGCGCGATCATCAGGCGTCCCTGTCCGGTGACGGAACCGATCTCGCCGAGCTGCTCGCGCATCTGCTCGAGTTCGCTGAGCTGCTTGCCGGTCAGTTGGGTCAGGTACATGCCGTCGCCGTCGGCGTTGCCGTCGCCCTGCGACGGCTTGATCTCGGCGCCCTGCTCGATGAGCTTGCGCAATTCCTCGGGCGACAGCGCCCTGCCCTTTCCGCCTTTGGATTGCTTGCCAGAGACGTCCATTTGGACATCCTGATCGGGCTCGCCGCCAGCGTCGCCCTGCTCGCCCTCTTCGCCTTCGCCGCCGGTCTGCACTTCCGAACCTTTCATCCCTTTGATTAGATCGTTGCGCATCCGCTCCGCGTCCTCGTCGGATAGCGGGTCGCCTTCGCCGCGCTCGCGCGCTTGTCTTATCAGCTCCTGGAGCCAGTTGTAGAGCGAGCTGACCTGTTGGACGCTGGTCATGACGTCGGCGCCGCGCTCGCGGACGGGGGCAAAGTATTCGCAGGCCATCCGGACGAATGGCGAATCGAGACCGTCGCCCATCCAGACCAGATCGAGCGCCGCGCGCACGAGCATCGTGCTGAGCGACTCGGGATGGAGACGTTCGAGCAGCGAGCGGTTGAGCCCGGCGATTCGCGGAGCGAGTCCGCGATAACGACGCGCGAGTTCCGCATCGATGCGCGCCGACTCCGCCAGCCGCATCAGCGCGCCGGCGAGGCCCGGATCGTCGAATGACGCGACGAAGCTGTCGATAGCCTCGACGCCGGTCTCGCCGCGATCTTCGAAACCGCTGATATCCGAGAGCTTCAATTTGAAAGTGCCGAAGTCGTGACGCGCGGCAAGGTGCGCGGTGGTGACGAAGTAATAGATATATGCGTCGCCGCGGGTGCCGAACGGTTCGAGCCGCTCGGGCAGATAGATCATCTCGCCGGGGAGCAGCGGATAGTGAAACGGGAGCATCGGGCCGCTGCCCGCGAGCGAGTCGATGCGGAACTCAAGCGGAAACAGCATCCGCATGAACTTGGTCAGCACGCCCTTTATTTCGAAGAGGTTCTGCGCTTTCTCGGCAATTTCAGGCATCGTGGTAATTCAATTGTTACAAGGACTGGTACACGGATGCAATTTGACTTGGGGAAGAGGTGGAATGTTCGAACGTGTCGATTGGAGCGAGCGTTGCACCTCTTCCTAACCCTCTCCTTGGACAAGGAGAGGGGATCAAACGTATCATCGAAAGCAATGCGCATCACGTTTTTTGGCAATCATCGCCGGCTCGTTCCGGTGGCGGCGCTCGGTACCCTTCTATGTCTCGTCGGTTCGGCACCGGCGCGCGCGGGAATCGCGGATGCGGTCAAGAGCCAGACCCTTCCCAACGGGCTCAAAGTGCTGGTGCTCGAAAATCACAAGGCGCCGCTCGCGACGTTCAACGTCTTCTACCGGGTCGGCTCGCGCAACGAGCAGATGGGCAAGACGGGGCTGTCGCATCTGCTCGAGCATCTGATGTTCAAGGGCACCAAGAAACTCAAGCCGGAGGAGTTCTCGCAGATCATCCAGCAGAACGGCGGGATTGACAATGCGTTCACGGAATCTGACTTCACCGACTATTTCGAGACGATAAACAAGGATCATCTGGACGTGCCGATCTCGCTCGAGGCGGACCGGATGGCCAACTTCGAGCCGAAAGACTTCGACAAAGAGAAGCACGTGGTACTCGAGGAACGGCGGCTCCACACCGATGACAATCCCGAAGACGCGCTCGACGAGATGGTGCGCGCGCAATCGTATCTCGCGCATCCATATCACTGGCCTGTGATCGGATGGTTCCACGACGTTGACGGGCTGACGCTCGACGACGCGATGGCGTATCACAAAATTTATTATTCGCCGCAGAACGCGCTTATCGTCGCGGTCGGTGACTTCAACGCCGACCAGGTGCTCAAAACAATCAGCGAGGCGTTCGGGGGGATCAAGAACGGCCCGAAGCCCCTGCCGGTCACGGAGCAGGAGCCAGTGCAGCAGGGAACCCGGCGCGTCGAGCTGCGACACGCCGCCAATCTGCCGGCATTCGAAGAGGCTTATCACGTGCCGAATATTTCAAGCCCCGACAGCTACGCGCTCGAAGTGGCGTCCGAGATTTTGAGCGACGGCCAGAGCTCGCGGCTTTACAAGAAGCTGGTGGTCGAAAAACAAATGGTGATCGGAATCGGCGCGGGTTACGACATGACCGCGTTCGACCCCGGCCTGTTTATCGTGTCGGCGCAAATGCGTCCGGGTGTGAAAGCGGCGGACACGCAAGCGGAAGTCGAAAAGCAGCTCGCCGAGTTGCGCGATAAAGCGGTCCGTGCCGACGAATTGCAGAAGGCGAAGAACCTCGAACAGGCGCAATATGTGTTCGGCCAGGATTCGATCATGCGCGAGGCCGAGATGCTCGGGGTGTACGAAATGCTCGGCGACTACCATCTCGCAGACAAGTACCTGGACGGAATCGACAAGGTGACCGCGGCAGATGTGCAACGGGTCGCGAAGACCTACCTGGTCGCGGCCAACATGACCGAGGGCGTGCTGATACCCACCGGCGTGCTGCCGCATGGCGGCGGTGGCGGACTCAGCGGTGGAGAGTTGCGACACGCATCGGCGATGCCGGCCGCGAGCGAGGCCGCGCGATGAGCGGGACTAATCGTATAAAAGAAATAGTTCGCATGAAAAAAATCGCGAGCGTCGCGGCGATGGCGACTCTGGCAATTGTGTTCGCGGCCACGCCATCGCACGCGCTCGATATCAAGCGAATGACGCTCAGCAATGGCGCAACCCTGCTCGTATCGGAAGAGCATCAACTGCCGATGGTGACGATGGCGATCGCATTTGACGCGGGAACGCGGCGCGATCCGATCGGCAAGGAGGGACTCGCGGAGCTGACCGCGCAATGT
>JBGPNU010000177.1:0-7312 GCA_041487675.1 Binatus sp. (SeqCode) | reverse complement strand
CGCGGGCGCCGCGCTGTCACTGGGCGCGGGCGCGTCGGTGGGACGCGAAGGTCCTATTGCGCAGGTCGGCGGAGCGATTGGATCGGCTGTTGCGCAACTCAGAAAGTTGTCGCCCGATCGCGCCAAGGTGCTGATCGCGGCCGGCGCCGGGGCCGGAATCGCGACAACTTTCAACGCGCCGATAGGCGGTCTGATGTTCGCGCAGGAGATCGTGCTGCTCGGGCAGACCGAAATCGCGAATCTTACGCTGCTCATCATCGCGACCTTTACCGCGGTGATTACTTCACACGCGATTTTGGGCAACGGCGCGGTCTTCGAGGTTCCCCAATTTGTGCTTCGCAGCTACTGGGAGATGGCGACCTACGGCCTGATGGGGGCCGGACTCGGCGCGCTCGCGGCAGGCTACATACGGTTTTTCAATGGAACCGCGGGATGGTTCCGGCGGCTGCAGGCGCCGGTCTGGCTGAAACTCGAAGCCGGACTCGCAGTCGTCGGCGTGATTGCAATTTGGCTGCCGCAAAACCTGTCGGACGGATATCCGGTTATCAACCGCGCGATGGCGGGCGAATACGAACTTGGATTGTTGGCGGCGCTGATGTGCGCGAAGTTTTTTGCGAGCAGCGTGTCGCTCGGATGCGGCGCGCCGGGCGGCATCTTCGGTCCGACGTTTTTTATCGGCACGATGGCGGGTGGAATGTTTCAGCGCCTGTCGGCGATGTTGATGCCCGAACTTACCGGGCCCCGCGGATCGTACGCACTGGTCGGGTTGGGTGCATTCCTGGCGGGGACCACCCACGCGCCGCTGACGGCGTTGTTCCTGCTCTGGGAGATGACGCGAAGCGATACGATCGCGCTGCCGGCGATGATCGCGACGATAACCGCGCTGGTGGTCGCGCGTGCGATCGAAACCGAATCGATCGACGAATTCCGCCTCGCGCGCGAAGGCAAGAAGCTCCAGATCGGGCGCGAGCGGCTGGCCCTGACGCTGATTCCAGTCGGCGCGGTCGTGACCAAGAATGTGACGATGGTGGGTGAGAACACTTCGCTGTCAGAGGTGTTGCGTACGGCCGGGGAGACCGCGCAGTCCACCCTGCCGGTGGTCAACAGCGACGGCGAGCTAGCGGGCCTGATCGTTACGCGCGACCTGCTCTCGATGCTTGGCGGCGGCCAGGAGCTCGGGCCGCTGGTCAACGCGTTCGACATCTCGAATGCGCACTGCGCGACGGTAACCCCGGACGCGAATCTCGACGAGGCGAGCCAGTTGATGGAGCACGACGGACTCGACGAGATTCCGGTCGTGGACCGGCCCGGCGGGCGCTTTCTCGGCCTGGTGACGCGCCAGCATATTGCGCAGGCGCTCAACCGGGTCACGGTCTCACTCTCGACGCTCGCGACGCGCGACCAGAATATCTACTGGGCGACCGGCTACCGCGTGACGAGGCTCACGGTGCCCGCGAATGCGGCCGGCAAAACGGTGCGTCAACTCGATCCGCGGGTGCGATTCAGTGTGACGGTGCTGGCGGTGCAGGATGCGGGCAATCCCGAGGCTGGATTCGCGCCGATCACGCCCGACCGCCCGCTCAAAGAAGGCGACGAGCTGGTCGCGGCGGGCCGTTCGCAGGACATCAGGCAATTCACGCGCGAGCTGGGAAACGGCGGCTCGGCCGGGGTCGGCGATCGGGCGCCTCAACCGGCGCCGGGAAACACGTAGGGACGCGCGCGGCCCGCGCGCAATTCCGCGCACAACTCTTCGACGGTTTTGACCTCGCGATCGAGTTCGGTTGCGACCGTCATGAACCATTTCGCGGTGGCGAAATGCGCGTCGCTGCCGCCGACCGCGGTCAGCCCAAGTTTGAGCGCCGCATCCTCCGCGCGCTGATTCTGGTCGGGTGAATTCTGTCCGTTCAATACTTCGACCGCGCCCAGCGCAGCGCCGTGCCGGCTCAGGATCGAATCGAGCCGCGAGCCGAATCCCGAATCGCGGAACGGATGCGCCGGGATCGCAACGCCGCCCTCCTGATGAAGCACTTCGATGAGATGCGCGCTCTGCAGCATCAGCGAGGTAAGATCGAACCGCCGGATAACTTCCTTATTGACGCCGAACATCAGCAGGTGGCCGAGGTCGGTGTCGGCTTCGATTCCCTTGAAGATCGCGATCCCGAAGCGCTCGCCGAGTTCCGCGTACACTCGATCGATTTCGGGATCGGCCGGGAACAGGCGATGCTCGGTGAAACAGATCGCGCCGAGACCGTGTCCGAGGCTCGCGGCG
The DNA here is from genome assembly GCA_041487675.1 of Binatus sp. (SeqCode). GTDB lineage: Bacteria > Desulfobacterota > Binatia > Binatales > Binataceae > Binatus. The sequence goes on along the minus strand of JBGPNU010000177.1, from coordinate 5,043 downwards.
AATTCGAGATACTTCGCGGGCGCAACGTTGGAGTCGGCCGAGAGATTGGTGTGGACGTGCAGATCGACGATCATGGGACGAAAATTCCGGGTTACGGTTCGGCAAAGGTGTCGCGAACCTGGAGATGGTCCTCGAGCGAGAAGATTCGCGCGATCAGGAAGACCTGGGTCTGCACCATGATCCGATCGGCCTCGCTTGGCACCGTGCCCCACAGCAGTATGGTGTCGCCTTCGATCCGGAAATGCACCGACTCGTAGCCTTGCGAGTTGAGCGCGCGGCGCAGCGCAATCTCGCGCGGGTCGGTATGCGCCGGCTCGGACGCGTCGGGGGCGGCGCCGCCATAACCAGGAACCGCAGGAACGCCGCCGTAACCGGGTGCCGCGCCGTCGCCGCTCGATGGCTGCGGAGGCGAGGAACGAAACATCATGTATCCGAGCGCGAAGAACCCGGCGACCAGCCATAGAATCCTGCGCGCGGGCCGGCGCCGGCGCGCCCGAGGAAGAAAGATCGGGCCCGGGAATCGTGCCGGCTCGGCGACATCGTCGAGCACGATCGTCTGCGCCTCGGGCTCGGAACGGTCGAGCGCGCGCAAACGCCCGGTCACGTCGGCGGCGCAGAACGAGCAGAAGTTCGAATCCGCGGGAATCGTCCGGCCGCATCGCGGGCACGCAGTGCCGATCCGATCGCTCAGCATCGTCGGCGCCGACGCCTGCTGTCTCGACTGAACGCCACCGAGCGGGAGCCTCAACTGCGGACGCGGCGACGACCGGCCCGCTCGACTGCGCGCCGGTATCGGTTCGGGCGCTACGCCGGATTTGATCGCGATCAGCCGATGCTTGAACTCGGCTGCGTCGGCGACGCGCAAGATGACGTCATACTTGAGGGCCTGATCGATCAAATCGGCGAGCGCCGGAGTCACGTCGGGACACAGCGATCGCAACGGCGGGAAGCTGAACGGAGGTTCGAGCGCCGGGTCGCGCCCCGAAAGCGCGTGATGCATCGTGGCGCCGAGTGCGTACAGGTCGGAACGGAACTCGACCTTGCCGCGATATTGTTCGGGCGGCGCGTAACCCTGGGTCCCGATCATCGTCGCGTTGCTGAGCGGCTGAAAGAGTCGCGCGATTCCGAAATCGATCAGCTTGACCTGCCGCGCCGCCGTGAGCATCAGGTTCGACGGTTTCAAGTCGCGGTAGATTACCGGCGGTTCGAGATTGTGCAGGTAGTCGAGCGTATCGAGCACTTGCAGTGCGAGTTCGATAATGTCGTGCTCCGGAAGTTTTCCGCCGGCGTCTTTGAGCTGCTGTTCGAGCGTGATGCCGTCGATGAATTCCATCACCAGGTAGTGACGGTTCTCGGCGCTGAAGCGATCGAAGACCCGCGGGATGTGTTCGTTGTTGAGCTGCGCGAGCATGTCGGCCTCGCGCTGAAACGCCGCGATCGCCTGCTTCTGCATGTCGGGGCTGGTGAAGCTGTCCACCATCTCCGCGAGCGCGCAGGGCCGCGCCGCGAGGCGCAGATCTTCGGCGAGGTAAACAAGCTTCATCCCGCCGCCACCGAGCGGTTTCATGACGCGATAACGGCCGCCGATGATGGTGCCCTGCTGAATCATCCGGTCATACAGAATTAGTCACTATTTGCAGAATCTAATCACGAATTCGGTGCGCGACGGCGGCTTTTTCGAATTCATCGCGCCAGCGCGTCTTCGCGGATCACGCCGGAGAAGGCTGCATTTGCCGCGCAAATGAAGTGAATCGGGATGCCCATCATCGGTCCCATGGTCCACGCGAGCATCACGCCGAAGAACCACATGATCCCCTTGAAGGGCTTGCCGCGATAAATGTGTCCGACCCCGGGAACGATGCTTAGCACGAGCGCGAAGATCGGGTTGAACCCGGGATCGCGGCGAAGCAGCGGAAATCGCGTGAGCGGTGCGCCGCATGATTTGCAGAAGCTGGCGTCGGCGACGACGATCGGCTGACCGCATCGCGCGCAGAACCTCGGCGTCTCGACCTCAGCTTCAGGCACGGAAGGTAAACACCGCGTCGCCGAACCTGACGGCATCGCCGTCGCCTAAAGGGACGCCGCCGGTCACGCGCCGGTTGCCGACGAAGGTGCCGTTCTGGCTGTTGAGATCCTTCACCGTAACATTGCCGTTGCCGGTCTCGATGCTCGCGTGATGGCGCGAGACCGACGAATGGCTGACCACGATTTCGTTGTCGAGCGCGCGCCCGATGCGAGTGACGGCGCCGGTGGGAAGCGGAAATCGTTGCCCGGAGGCGTCGATAAGGCAGGGACCATCGACGTTTGCGTTCACGCCCGCCAGCCGGCTCGCGACATGGGCGGGATTGACTCGATCGGCCGCGAGCGAGGCCTGTTCACGCGCCGACTGAGAGGTCGCGCGCAAATGGAACATCATCTCGTAGCCGCCAATGTTGATCCGGTCGCCGTCATGCAGGTCAACCGTCTCGATTCGATTGCCGTTGACGAAGGTGCCGTCCTGCACCGCGAGATTCTTGATTACGTAGTCACTGCCGCGCCGTTCGATCAGCGCATGACGCGGTTGCACGCTGGGATCGCCGAACAGCCCGACCGGGTTTTCCTCCGCGCGGCCGATCGAGGCGCGCGCGCCCTCGATGCGGTACTGGCGTCCGCGGAGCCGTCCCTGCTCGACGGTGACCCACGCGGCCTTGGTCAGTTCCTGCACCAGTCCGATGAAGAGTCCTATCGCGAGGCCGATCACGGATTCGCCGAAAAATCGAGCCGCCATCCCGCCGCCCGTGATCGCGCCGATCAGATCGAAAAAAACTCCGCCGACTGCGCCGCCCGCGAGCCCGCCGAGCAATCCCTTCAAAATGTTCTGGCCGATCAGAGTCGAGAGTCCGACCCCGAGGCCGACCAGCATCCCATCGATGGTCCATCCGATGATTCGCGCGAAGACCAGGATCAAGATCGATCCCGCGACCATCTCGCCGCTCAAGCTGAACTTCGCGCCACCGGCGTTCAGAATCGCGTTGAAGACGCTGTTGGCAAAATAAGTAGCGACCAGCGAGAGCAGCGCGCAGAGCACGAAGCCGCGGATGAATCTTTGCTGCGTCTGCGGCGTGACCCGGAGTTCGGAGCCCTCGACCGCGGTGATCAGCCCGCCGATCATTCCCGCCGCCAATGCCGCGGTTATGTAATACGCGACAACCGACCACGTGGTCTGGGCCTCGCCGAGATGCGAGTTGTGCGACGCCAACTCCACCGGCAGCCATCCGATCGCGCCGCCGGCGAGTCCGGCGAGCGCCTTGAACGTGAGTTCGCGCCGATTGAGAGACTCGACTTTGAAAAGAGCTGGAAGAGAATTCAAGCTGGCCTCGGCCTCTAAGTACGGGCTGTAAAATATAATAGCGGGCAGCGCGGCGCCGCAAAACGCCGACACAAGGACCAGACATGCGAAACCTCACGCATCGCCCCCGGCGCATGGTTTCGGCAGGGGCTGGCCCCTGCCGGGCAGAAAAGGCATCATCGTGTGATTTTTCGTCCTGTATCTGGAGAAGAGATGAGCATTGAGAATCTTGTGACTGAAAAATTCGGCCCTCTGCAGGGCGTGAAGATCGTTTCCACCGGGACCTTGATCGCGCAACCGTTCGCCGCCGCGCTTGCGGCGGAAATGGGCGCGGAGGTGATCCAGGTCGAGCGTCCCGGGCCGGGCGACGTGGGATGGCGCAATATCGGAATAAAGCTCACGAGCAAAGACGGCAAATCAGCGGTCGCGACCACCTGGATTCAGGAGCGGCGCAACGTATTTTGCGTCACGCTCGATCTCTCCAAGCCGCGCGGACGCGAACTGTTCATCCGGCTCGCCGCACGCGCGGACATCTGGATGGAAAGCTCGAAGCCGGGCACTTATCAAAAATGGGGTCTCGATGACGCGGCGATGTGGAAGGTCAATCCGCGACTCGTGATCGCGCACGTTTCCGGATTCGGGCAAAGCGGCGATCCGAACTACGTCCATCGCGCATCATATGACGTGGTAGGACAGGCGGCCGGCGGAATGATGTACCAGACCGGATTTCCCGATCCGACTCCGCCGACTCGCGCCGCGCCATGGACCGGCGACTATCTGACCGCGCTATTCACGATGTGGTCGTCGCTGGCGGGGCTGACCTACGCGCGCGCGACCGGCAAGGGGCAGGCGATCGACGTCGCGCAGTACGAAGCGATTCACAAAACGATGGGCGGCACGATGCTCGAGTATTTTCAGCGGGGCGTTGTTCGCGAGCGCTCCGGCAATCGCGCGCAGGGCTTCCAGCCGCTCGACACATTTCAGGCTAGCGACGGATGGGTCGTGATGGGCGCGCTCGGCGACGTGTACGGGCGTCTGTTGCGGGTCATCGGCCTCGATCCGGGCGAGCCGAAGTGGGAAACCGCGCGCACCCAGCTCGAGTCGATCGAGGGAATCGAGTTCGACGCAATTCTGCGCGGATGGATCGCGGAGCGCACCGTGAAGGAAGTCATGGACCAAATGGTGAAGGGCGCCGTGCCGTGCTCGCCGATCATGTCGAGCAAGGACATGGCCGACGACTCGCAGTATCGCGCGCGCGGGATGCACGTCGAATGGGAAGATGAGCAGGTCGGCCCGGTCAAGGGCATCGGCGTGGCGCCGAAATTTTCGCTGACGCCGGGAAAGATCGTGCGCGGGTCGGTCGCGGTGGGCCACGACAACGAGCGCGTGTATCGCGAGATGCTGGGCGTCAGCGCAGGCGAGCTCGAATCGCTGCGGCGCGACAAAGTTATCTAGCGTATCTAGTGCGCGACTTTTGCGATGAAGGTTTCGACCGATTTGGCGAACGACCTCTCATCTGGATAGCGGCCCAAATCGAAGATGAAGTAAGTCGCGCCGGCGTCCTGCTCGGCGGCGACTTTGGCCCGCGCGGCATCGAGATCGTCGAGCTGAAGTCCGCGCCGCACCACGATTTCCGGGTCGGGGCGTCCGGCCGCGCGCGCTCGCGCGAGCAACTCTTCAACTTTTACTTTAAGTTCCGCCACGGGCAGCATCGG
>JBGPNU010000176.1:0-7373 GCA_041487675.1 Binatus sp. (SeqCode) | reverse complement strand
GCCGACAAATCTGAACTCGGGTACGAGCAAAGATCTTCCCGACGGCTATATCTATGGAGTGATCCGCGACGGCATCCTGTCGATGCCCTCCTACGCCGCCGAGATCCCGGTGGAGCAGCGCTGGCAGGTCGTGATGTACGTGAGATCGATGCAGCAGGCGGCCACCGCAAAAGGCAAAGTCGCGGGAAAATAACGCTTCCCACGCATTTGTTTCGCATCTCCACCCGGTCTGACTAGGCTCGGTCGCGCTCGCGCCTTCGCAAGACTCGCCGCGCACTCGCGAACCGTGGTAAACGGGCGGCAGGAGGATCTTGAGCGATGGAATTCGAGATGCTCGCGAGCGGCTATGGCCTGCTCGAAGCGCCACGCGTTGACGATCGCGATCGGCTGTACTTCAGCGACATTCCCAACGGCGGAGTCTATCGGCGAAATCCCGGCGGCAACGTCGAAACGCTGATCCCCAAAAGAAAGGGTGTCGGCGGGATGATATTCAACTTGAGCGGCGGACTCGTGCTGAGCGGCAAGGGCCTGATTCATTGGGACGAGAAGACCGGCAAGAGCCGCGACCTGTTCGTCGCATGGGAAGGCAAACCACTCAGCGGCTTGAATGATCTCACGACCGACGACCATGGCAGCGTTTACACCGGAAGTCTCAACTTCGATCCGCTGAGCTCCAACAAGCCGATTCCGGGCAGCCTGTTCCGCGTCGATCCGCCAGGCCGCGCGGTGAAGTTGTGGGACGGTATCGAAGTCACCAACGGTCTCGGGCTAAGCCCGGATCGCAAACATCTCTATCACTCGGATTCCACGACCGGCGCGGTGTGGGTTTACGATGTGACTCACGAACGCGGGGTCAAGGACCGGCGCATATTTGCGAAAATTCCGGCGGGATGGCCCGACGGATTAGCCGTCGATGCGCAGGGCGGTATCTGGGTCGCGGCGGTGCGCGTCGGCGAGGTCGTCCATTTCTCGAAAGACGCGACGGTCAAGAAGCGAATCAAACTTCCGGCCGCGATGGTGACCAGCCTGGTGTTCGGAGGACGCGACATGCTGGATCTCTACGTGGTGACCGCCGACAACACCGACGACCCCAATCGCAAGGGGACCATTTTCCGCACTCGCGCGGACGTTCCCGGGTTGCCAGTGCCAAAGGCGAACTTTTAATTCTCGACTGCGGCCCGAACCACGACGGGTTCAGCCGGCAACTGCTCGCGCGATCCAGCGAGCAGTGCGCCGGCCACAATTGTCAGAATGAATGCGCCGATTCGCATCGCGGCGGCCGCGGCGTCAGCCGGCAGACGCTCGCCAAACGCGAGCATCCCGCCCGCTATAGGCACGACGTTCGAGAGTGCAGACGAAAGCGGCATCGCGATTATTCCGCGCGCGGAATGAAACGAGTTCTGCAGCGTAACGATCCCCGCGATATTGGTGGCGATTACGCCATACACGTATGGATTGCCGGCGATCCGAAGCGCGAGCGAGCCGGCATCGTTGCCGAGGAACCTGTCCGTCATTGCCTTGGTGAACAATCCGCCGAGTCCGAACGCGACCCCCGAAAAAATCGCGGGCGCCGCGCCGCTGTGCTTCAACCGCTCGACTCCCATCGGCGCCAATCCCAGTGCGAGCAGGATCGCGGACAGCACCAGCAGCGTTCCCGGCTCCAGCGCGCCTTCGGTCTGACCGGCCGGTAGCGACAGCGCCAGCATCGCCATCCCGAACACGATGGCGCCGATCCCGATCCATTCGCGCGAGCGCGCCCGCTCGCCGAGTATCACCACCGAACCGATGACGAACAGCGCGATCCCGCCCTGCATCATCACCGCCACCATCGAGACTGGCGCCTGCGAAACGGCGATCACGTAGAGCGCCCAACCCGCGGTTTGCACGCCGAGTCCGCCGATCCACATTGGATCGCGAATCCATGCAACGATCGCAACTATGATATTCGCGCCGGCGGCTACCGGCAGATCGCCAGAACGGCTCTTCATCATCAGCAGCCCGAGCGCGAGCAGCACGCTCGACACCGTCGCGAGTGACAAATAGAGGATCACGCCGCCCGGCCCTTCACTTCGCGCATCACCCCGCCCCGCATCAGTTGGAACTTGCGGCCGGCCCACATCACCTTGTTGCTGAGCAGGCTCGCAAACCAGACTCCGGTCATCACCAGGTCCTTGATTGGAACCAGCCAGAGGTCAGTGAGAAGCTCGGGCATCTTGAGCACGCGTCCGACAATCATCGCCGACATCGCGAGCCGCGCTGCAATTACCAGCACGAAGGCCGCGATTGCGGGAGCTTTTCCGCGCGACGCCGCGAGCAACAGCAGCGCCCAGAACGGCCCATGCATCAGGATTGTCGCGATGCTTACCGGGCGCACCGTGCGGTAGGTGCGCGCCCACCTTAGCTGATGATGCCAGAAATCGGAGAAGCGATGGTCCTCGCAGGCGAGCGTGACAAGCGTGCTGGAGAGCTTGATCTGGTAACCCCGAGCGGTGACGAGCCTGCCCAGGTAAAAGTCATCGGCGAGCAAATTCTTCACCGAGCTGAATCCGCCGATTGCCTCCAGCGCCGTCCGCTTGATCGCTATCGTCGCGCCCAGCGCATAGTGCATCGGCTCGATCATCTCGGCCAGCAGAATCTGCGGCACGAAGTCGGTGTTGATGTACAGCGCCTCGAAGCGCGAGGCGAGCGAGCCGACTGAACGCGCGCGATAGGCGCAGGTCACGATTCCAGTCTTCTCATCGGCGATCAGTTCAGCGACGATGCGGCGCAGATAATCTCGATCGACGGACACGTCGGCGTCGCTCAACACGAAGATGTCCGCCTTCGGCGCTCGCTCGGCCATCTTGACCAGCTTCGCAATCTTGCGATTGGAGCATTCCGGCTCCTCGCCGACCACCAGCGTGATGTTCGCGAACTGGTATCGCTGCCGTAGCGCGACCGGAACTTCGGCGGCCGCATCTTCGTAATCGGCGACGCCAAAGAAATAATCCAGCCGCGGATACGCCACTTCGAGAAAGCTCACGACATTGGCGGCGAGCGAATCGCTGGTTCCGTGCAGCGGCTTCAGGACGGCAACGCGCGGCGGAATTTTCGGCAGCGGAGGCGAGGGCGCTGATGCGCGCTCGGCGAATCTGATCGCCGCCAACGTCGCCGCCGCGTAATAAAAAAGCGAAACGGCCACCGCCGCAGCGGGCACAACGACAAAGATTGTCATCGCATGACTCGCGTGGCCGGGCGACCCGGCGCGAGGCGCCGCGCCCGATTCATCGCTGACGAGACGGCAAAGTCAGTCTCGGCCGGTTTTCGGCGTCAGGCTGACGCCTGCTGCGCCGCCGCCTGCGCCGTCTGATGCCGCCGCTGGCGCATTGTCGAAAGGAACTGTCTCCCTTCGTTCAGCATCCGCCTGGTCTCTTCCATCGAGGTCATCATTTTCTTGACCGACTTGAAAATGTAGCGCGGGCGGAAGTAAAAGCTGCGATAGAAACGCTCGACGGCGCCATAAATTTCGTCGTTGCTGAGTCCCGGATAGGTGATCGTGCATTTCTGATAGCCCGACTCGTCGAGCAGCGGATCGACGGCCAGGAATCCATTCTTGGTCACGTAGTCGAACAACTCGGTGCCCGGGTAGGGTGACGCGAGCGAGACCTGGATAGTCTCGCAATCCATCTCGCGCGCGAACCGAATCGATTCCTCGATCGTTTCCTTGTTCTCGCCCGGCAGCCCCAGGATAAAGGTGCCGTGAATCAGGATGCCGAGTTCGTGACAATCCTTGGTGAAGCGCCGCGCCCGATCGATTCCGACTCCCTTCTTGATGTTCTTCAAAATCTGCGCGTTGCCCGACTCGTAGCCGACCACGAACAGCCTGAGCCCGCCGTCCTTCATGATCTTCAAGGTCTCGTAGTCAACGTTGGCGCGCGAGTTGGTGGACCACGTCACTCCGAGCGGCTTCAATAGTTGAGCGATTTTGCGCGCGCGCGCCGGATCGGCGGTGAACGTGTCGTCGTCGAAGAACAGTTCCTTCATCTTGGGGAACTTGGACTTCATCGCCGCAACTTCCTCGTACACATTCTCCGGGCTGCGGACGCGATAGCGATGTCCCTGCGTGACCTGCGGCCACAAGCAGAACGTGCAGCGCGCGGGGCATCCGCGTCCGGTGTACATCGACACGTACGGATACTGGCAGTAGGGGCTGTTGTACTTCAGGTAGTCGAGATTTTTCTCGTAAACCTCGGTCACGAACGGAAGCTTGTCGAGTTCCTCGTCGGTGAGCGCGGGACGATCGGGATTATGATGCAGCTCGCCGTTTTTCTGATAGCTGATTCCGCCGATCGTGCTCCAGTCGCGGCCCTCGGCAACTTCAAGCATCGAGTAGTCGAATTCCTTGCGCGCCGCGATATCGATCGACGTGGAAAGTTTCAGCGTTTCGTCCGGACGCGCCGTCGGATGCCCCCCGACCATCGCGATGATCGCGTTGGGATTCGCGGCCTTGATTGCTTCGGCCGTGCGCGCATCCATTTTGAGCGACGGGGTCGAGGTATGAATCACGACCAGGTCGTAATTCTTCGCCTCGTTAATCGTCATCTCGACCGTGTAGTTATGCGGTGGCGCGTCGAGCAGCCGCGCGCCCGGGATCATTCCCGCCGGGTAAGCGAGCCAGGTCGGATACCAAAACGACCAGACCTCACGCGTCGCCTGGTATCGCGAGCCGGCGCCACCGTCGAAGTCGTCATAAGAGGGCGGGTTCAGAAAAAGCGTCTTCATCACGTCCATAGGCAAACCATACTCCAGAGGCCTGTCCGCTTGGTTAGTCTCGGACTATACAAACCGCGACCGGCGAAGGCAAGATTGCGCGAAAATATAACCGGTTTCGTACGAGCATATTCGCCCGGTGACCATCAACCCGGCCATTTACGGACCTTTTTAAGCATGGCATAGGTGATGCGTTCCTTATCAGAGGCTACGAACATGACAAAAAAGTTACTTTTGGCCGCCGGATCGTTGATGCTCTTTTTAGGCACGTTCGCGCTTCAGGGTTGCTCTGATTCAGGTCCCGGTTACCGGTCGGGCTATTACGCATCGGGACCGGCGTATTACCCAAGTCCGACGTACGCCCAACCGGCATACGTTGGCGATTACGACGAGCATCGCAACTGGCACGATCGCGATTGGTGGGTGAACAACCGTCGTGACTGGGTCCAGGATCATCACAAGGAATGGATTGCTCACAATGAGCAGCGCGAGGAACGGCGCGAGACCCGGCAGTCCAGCGATCGCGACCACGATCACGACAAGAATTAGCCGTTAGCCCGGCGGCGTCGAGGGCACGATCGCTCGACGCCGCGCAGCATCTCTACATCGTCGCCGCTTCTCTCTATCGGAGTGCAAGGAGCGTTCGCTCTCGCCCGCCCGATGTCCCTCGCCGAGACCGCGTGATACAAGGTGGCAATCGAATCGCTCGGTCTCCGAGTAGGTAGATGCGCTGCTCGAAGTGCGGGACAGAAAACTCCGTCGGCAAGAAATTCTGCTCCCAATGCGGAAGCGGACTGGCGAGTCGTTGTCCGAAGTGCGGCGCGGAGAATGCTCCAGCATCAAGATTCTGCGGGAATTGCGGCGCCGCGGTCGCCGGTGACGCGACCGCGCCCGCTCCGTCGTCCGATACCACCTCAGTCGCGTCCACGGTTCGCGCAATAGCCGAGCAGTTGGAGCCTTCATCCGTGCCGGATGGTGAGCGCAAGACGGTGACCGCGCTGTTCGCGGACATCAAGGGATCCACGGAGCTTGAGCAAGATCTCGATCCTGAAGAAGCGCGCGCGATCGTCGATCCCGCGCTGAAGCTGATGATCGATGCGGTGCACCGGTATGACGGCTACGTGGTGCAGTCGACCGGCGACGGCATCTTCGCGATGTTCGGCGCTCCGCTCGCCCACGAGGACCACCCTCAACGCGCGCTGTATGCGGCGCTGCGGATGCAGGAAGAGCTGCGGCGCTACGCGGCGACGCTCCGCGAGCGGGGCCGGGCGCCGATCGAGATCCGCGTTGGCGTGAATACCGGCGAAGTCGTGGTGCGCGCGATCCAAACTGCCGAGGGCCACGCCGAGTACACGCCGATCGGGCATACCAACAACCTGGCGTCGCGGATGCAGGCTGTAGCCGCGACCGGGACCATCGCCACGACCGAGGATACGCGCAAGTTCTGCGAGGGCTACTTCACGTTCCGCTCGATCGGACCCACGCGGGTCAAGGGCGTGAGCGAGGCGGTAAACGTCCACGAGGTGACGGGGCTCGGCCCGCTGCGTACGCGTCTGCAGGCGTCGGCGCGGCGCGGGCTCTCCAAGTTCGTGGGCCGCGAGGCCGAACTCGCGCAGATGAAGCGCGCGCTCGAACTCGCGAAGAACGGGCGTGGCCAAATGGTCGCAGCGGTGGGCGAGGCCGGGGTCGGCAAATCGCGTCTGTTCTTCGAGTTCCAGGCGGTCGGGCAGCAGGGATGCCTGGTGCTTGAGACTTTGTCCGTCTCGCACGGCAAGGCATCGGCATACCTGCCCCTGATCGACCTGCTCAAAAGCTATTTCGACATCATTCCGGATGACGACGCGCGCCGGCGCCGCGAGAAGATCGCCGGAAAGATCCTGATCCTGGATCGGGCGCTCGAGGACACCCTGCCATACTTTTTTACCCTGCTCGAGGTGGTGGAGAGCGACGATCAGGTCGCCCGCATGGATGCTGAAATCAGAAGGCGCCGGACGCTCGACGCGATCAAGCGCCTGATCCTGCGCGAATCGCTCAGCCAGCCGCTCATCGTGGTCTTCGAGGACCTGCACTGGCTTGACGAAGGGTCTCGGGCGCTGCTGAACCTGCTCACGGACTCAATTGGCACCGCGCGGGTGTTGATGCTGGTGAATTACCGGCCCGAGTTCACCCACACCTGGGGCAACAAGACCTATTATACACAGCTCCGGCTTGACCCGTTCGGCGCGGAGAGCGGCGAGGAGATGTTGAAGGCGCTGCTTGACGACGGCCGCGAGCTGGCGCCGCTCAAGCGCGTGATCATGGAGAAAACCGAAGGCAACCCGTTTTTTATGGAAGAGATCGTACAGGCGCTGTTCGAGCAAGGCGCCCTTGTGCGCAACGGCGCTGTCAAGCTCGCCAAGTCTCTGAGCACCATCCGAATCCCGGCCACGGTACAGGCAGTGGTGGCCTCGCGCATCGACCGGCTGCCGCCGGAGCAGAAAGACCTTTTGCAGACGCTCGCGATGATGGGCAAGGAGTTCCCGTTCAGGCTGGTAAGAGAAGTATCCGGAAAGGCCGACGACGAGCTGCAGAGGCTGCTCTCGGACCTGCAGATAGCCGAGTTCATTTACGAGCAACCCGCCGTT
>JBGPNU010000175.1:0-7385 GCA_041487675.1 Binatus sp. (SeqCode) | reverse complement strand
GACCTTGCGCATCCGCTCGCTGCCGGCCTCGGGCGCGACGGTCACGCTCTGACTTCCGCCGCGAGCCAACGCGGAAGCCAGCGCGGGCGATATGCAATCGGCCTTCAATGACGACGGCGAGAGCCGGCCGCCGCGATCCACCACTGCCGATGCGATTTCCGCCACCCCGGGCACGCTCGCCATCTCGGCGCCGACCAGGCCGATCACGTTGCGCTCGGTCAGGCCGCGTTCGGCCTCGCTGATGAGTTGCTGCGGCGCGCGATAGCGAATCGGCCGGTACATGAAGCCGGCCGCACAGAAGCGGCATCCCCATTGGCATCCGCGGCTGGCCTCGACCAGGAACATGTCGCCGAACACCGATTCTTCGGTGAGTATCAGCGACGAAGTGGTGAAGCGATTGAGGTCGCGAATCAGGCGGCGATTGACCTGCGCACTTCCGGGTCCGCTGTAATTCACGGTCGCCAACTGGCCCGCGTCGTCATAGACGGGCGTGTAAAATTCGGGCAGATAACTGCCTTCGACGGCCGCGAGTTCATGGAGTTGATTCGAGGAGCCTCGCGTCTGATTCCACCGCTCGAGGAATTCGGGCACCATCTCCTCGCCCTCGCCAATCAGGAACAGATCGATAAAGTCAGCGATCGGTTCGGGATTCAGGAAAACCGCGGAGCCACCGGCGATGATGGTCGGGAAGTTGCGGCCGGCGCGCTCCGAGCGACGGGTCGGAATCCCCGCCATCTTGAGCACGCTCAGCACGTTCAAATAGTCAGTCTCGAAAGAAATCGAAAACGCGAGGATGTCGAAATCCGACAACGGACGCCCGCGCTCGAACGAGACCAGGCGCTCACCGCCCGAGCGGAAAGTCTCGCGCTCGTCGGCGTCGGGCAGGAACACTCGATCCGCGGCGACACTTGGGTCGGATTCGAAGATGTGAAAGATGGCCTGAAAGCCGAGATTGGCCATCCCGAGCCGATAGTAATTGGGGTAAATGACGCAGACCGAGATGTCGCCGCCGGGGCTGCGCTCGTAGAGCACTTTTTCCCGTGCGATGCGCTCCAGCGCGCGCTTACGCAGATACATCCGGCGACTCCAGCATGACCATACAGGTTATAGCCGAGAGTCGAGTGCGCTCAAGGGGACGCGCCGGCGGGGGTAGTGATCTAATTCGACGATTCTAAAGAACCTTCGCGCATCGAACGCAATTTGAGATTCTTGTATTAGGGACGGTGTGTCCGTGGTTTGAACAAAAGCCCATCTTGCATCCACGACACCAAACGACCGTCAAGATCAACTGACCGAATACGGCGCTGCAAATTCTGCATGGAACAGCACGCTCCTTCTTGACGATTCTTGCCTCATCATCGTCGTTTTGATCCCATGGTCGAAGATCAGGATTTGTCCAAAACTTTTCCGGGACTGCCATCGTTATGCCGCCTCCCTCTCGTTGTTGAACGATGCTTCGATGAGTTCCTACGTCGACCATAGCTGACCCGTCACGCCTGCTGCCATCGCTGGCGTCGTGCGCAGCGCGCGATGAATCCGCACAAGATTATAGTGCGCGTAGTACCATGCCGTGCCCTCATACAATGCGTGGTAGTATTTTTCGGTCTCACTCACCGGTGAGCATCAGTCATTGAACGATTCAGTCATGGCGCGATTCGGTCGGGGCGGGTGTAGATGTTGAAGCTTCCGTCGCGAAGGAAGCCGATTAACGTGGTTCCGACTTCTTCGGCCAGCTCGACGGCGAGCGACGATGGCGCCGATACCGCCGCGAGGATCGGCACGCCCGCGGCCGCGGCCTTCTGCACAATTTCGAAACTCAGACGGCCGCTGACCATCATGATGTGGCGAGCGAGCGGGAGCATCGCATTGGTCAGCGCGTAACCGACCAGCTTGTCAACCGCGTTGTGGCGGCCGACATCCTCGCGGATCGCGCGCATCGCACCGTCGAGATCGAAAATCGCGGCGCCGTGGAGCCCTCCGGTCGCGGCGAACACGCGCTGACCGTCGCGAAGTTTCGCCGCCAGCGCGAGCAGGACCGCCGGCGCTACCCGCGCAGAGTCCGACGGCGGTACGACGCGGCGGCGAATCGAATCGATGCTGGTCTTGCCGCATACGCCGCAGCTCGAGCTCATGACGAAGTTGCGCTTCAGGCGGGTGCGGAGCCTGTCGGCCGGAAAGTTCAGTATGATGTCAATTGCGTTCGGTTCGGGCGCGCCCTTGCGCCCGCGCACGCGACGAATCTCGCCGAGTTCGCTCGCGTCGTTGATAAAGCCCTCGGCGAAGAGAAATCCAGCGCCAAGTTCTTCATCGTTGCCGGGCGTGCGCATGGTAAGCGTAAAGCGGCGTCCGCCGAGGCGAATTTCCAGCGGCTCCTCGACGGCGAGCTTTTCGGTGCGCTCTTTAGTCGCGCCGTCGCGCCATTTGAATGCCTGGCGATCGCGGACCTCGTCGCGCGCTTCATCGCTCGCCGGATCGGAGATCGGGCTGTGAGTCGGATCGATTTTCATCCTTCGCCAACGTCTTCTGATTCGTCGACAGGTACGCCAGGCAAGGCGAGAACCGCTTCGCGCACAATGGACTTCAGTCCGTCGCCGCCTCTTGCGACGTAGTCGATGATCTCGCGGCGCATCCGCGCTTCCCAGAAATTGCGCAGATGGTTCTCTATCCCGCCGACGGCTTCATCATGAGTCGGGTAGCCGGCGAAGTAAGCGCCGATATCATTCGCCATCATGACGAGATGGTCGATGTCTATGGTTTCGGGTTCGGGGCGGATGCCCGATTTCTCGGCGGCGCCATCGCCCGCCGCGCCGGCGTCAGCGTTTAATTGTCCCGCGCGTGGAGCGACTTGCACCGCGGTGACTTTGTACTCAGGACAATTGGTCGCCCAGTCCGAATGCTCGGACATCATGTAGTTGGTGCGCGATTCCGGATGATGAAACGTGGTGTAAACGACGCCGGGCTGGACGCGCTCGGTGATGAGCGCGCGCAGACGCGTTTCGCCGCGGCGGGCCCGTATTTGCAGCCAGTCGCCGTCGCGAATTCCGCGTAGTTCGGCGTCGTGCGGATGAATCTCGAGTCGATCCTCCACGTGCATCGCGGCATTCGGAGTGCGCCGCGTCTGAGTACCTACATTATACTGACTGAGTATTCGGCCGGTAGTCAGAATCAGCGGATACTCGGAACTGGTGCGCTCGTCGGTGGGAACGTACTCGGTAATCGTGAACTTGCCCTTGCCGCGCACGAACTCGTTGATATGCATGACCGGCGTTCCCTCGGGCGCACGATCGTTGCACGGCCATTGCACCGATCCCAATCGATCGAGCTTGGAGTAGCTGACTCCGGAAAATGTCGGCGTAAGCCGCGCGATCTCGTCCATAATTTCCGACGGATGCGAATACTTCATCGGATAGCCGAGCGCATCCGCAAGCTCGCAGGTAATCTCCCAATCTTCCTTCCCGCCGAGCGGCGCGGTGACCTTGCGCACCATCGAGATGCGGCGCTCGCTGTTGGTAAAGGTGCCGTTCTTTTCCAGGAATGACGAGCCCGGCAAAAACACGTGCGCGTATTTCGCGGTCTCGTTAAAGAACAAATCCTGCAGCACCACGCATTCCATCGCGCGCAGCGCACGGGCGACGTGCTGTCCATCGGGCTCGGACTGCGCGACGTCTTCACCCTGAACGTAGAGACCCTTGAAGCTGCCCTCGAGCGCCGCGTCGAACATGTTCGGAATGCGCAGGCCCGGTTCGGGATCGAGCCGCACGCCCCAGGCGGCGTCGAAGGTCGCGCGAACGATCGGATCGGAAATATGCCGGTAGCCGCTCAGCTCATGCGGGAACGAACCCATGTCGCAGGAGCCTTGCACGTTGTTCTGGCCGCGGAGCGGATTCACCCCGACGCCGGGCCGGCCGATATTTCCGGTCGCCATCGCAAGGTTCGCGATCCCGAGCACCATCGTGCTGCCCTGGCTATGCTCGGTGACTCCGAGCCCATAGTAAATCGCACTGTTGGGCGCGCTCGCGTACATCCGCGCGGCGGCGCGGATTTTGTCGGCCGGCACGCCGGTGATTTTCTCTACCGCGTCGGGCGAGTTGCGCTCATCGGAAACGAACTTTTTCCACGCGTCGAATTCGCGCGGATCGCATCGCGCGGCGACGAACGCGTCGTCAGTGAGACCTTCGGTGACCACCACGTGCGCGAGCGCGTTGATCAGCGCGACGTTGGTGCCGGGCCGGAGCTGCAGATGGTACGACGCCGCGACGTGCGGCAATCGCACAATCTCGGTCACCCGCGGATCCGCGACGATCAACCTGGCTCCATTGCGGAGCCGGCGCTTCATTTGTGCGGCGAAAACCGGATGCCCTTCGGTGACGTTGGCGCCTATCAGCAGGATAACGTCGGCATCCATAACCGAATCGAAGTCCTGGGTCGTCGCGGAGGCGCCGAAGGCCGTCTTGAGGCCGTAACCGGTGGGCGAATGACAAACCCGCGCGCAGGTATCGACGTTGTTGTTGCCGAACGCGGCGCGCACCAGCTTCTGGACGAGAAAAGTTTCCTCGTTGGTGCATCGCGAGGATGTGATCGCGCCGACCGCACCGCGCCCGTATTTTTCCTGGATGCGCCTCAACTCCGAGGCGGCGTATTCGATCGCTTCGCGCCACGTCACTTCACGCCACGCTTGATCGATTGACTTGCGAATCATCGGGCGCGTGATGCGATCGGGATGGGTCGCGTAACCCCACGCGAAGCGCCCCTTGACGCATGAATGGCCGTGATTGGCGTGTCCATTGGGATGCGGAACCATCCGCGCGACGAGGTCACCCTTCATCTCGGCTCGAAACGAGCATCCGACGCCGCAATATCCGCAGGTGGTGACGACGCTGTGTTCGGACTGGCCGAGTTCGATTACCGATTTTTCCATCAGCGTCGCGGTCGGACACGCCTGCACGCACGCCCCGCACGATACGCATTCGGACGCGGAGAACGGCCCGTTCTGTCCCGGCGAAATCACCGACGAGAAGCCGCGCCCGTCGATCGTGAGTGCGAAGGTGCCCTGGATGTCCTCGCACGCGCGGACGCATCGCGAGCATACGATGCACTTCGACGGATCGAAAGTGAAATACGGATTCGATTGGTCCTTTTCCGCGTGGAGATGATTGCGGCCCGGCCGGTAGCGCACTTCGCGCAAGCCAACCGCACCCGCCATGTCCTGCAGCTCGCAGTTGCCGTTGGCGGAACAGGTCAGGCAGTCGAGCGGATGGTCGGAAATGTAGAGTTCCATCACGCCGCGCCGGAGCCGCGCGAGCGCCGGGCTCTCGGTGCGGACCTTCATTCCCGCGCGCACCGGCGTGGTACACGACGCTGGATAGCCGCGCTGACCTTCGACTTCCACCAGGCACAACCGGCACGATCCAAACGCTTCCAGCGAATCTGTCGCGCACAGCTTGGGCACGTGGATTCCGGCCTCGGCGGCGGCGCGAATAACCGAGGTGCCGTCGGGCACGCTGACGACCCGCCCGTCGATCTCGAGCGCGACCGACTTCGCGCCGATGCGAAGCGGCGTCGCAAAATCGCTATCGATCCGCGATCTCATTCGCGGCCTGCTCCTGAAGGCGAAATTGTGAGGCTTGAGATCGTGAGGTCTTGCGCGATGAAGTCAACGTCGGCGGGGCCCAGACCAAAATCTTCGGGAAAAAACTTGAGCGCGCTCAGAACCGGCAGCGGGGTCAGACCGCCGAGCAGGCACAGCGAGCCGAACTTCATCGTGTCGCAGAGATCGCGCAGGATTGCGAGGCTCTCGGGCACCCGGCGGCGGTTGACGATGTCGTCGATCACCTCGGCGCCGCGAATCGATCCGATTCGGCACGGGGTGCATTTTCCGCACGACTCGATCGCGCAGAACTCCATCGCATAACGCGCCATCCGCGCCATATCGACGGTCTCGTCAAAGACCACGATTCCACCATGGCCAAGAATTCCGCCTTGCGCCGCCATCGATTCGTAGTCGAGCGGCGTATCCAGCATCGAGGCCGGAAAGTACGCCCCGAGCGGTCCTCCGACTTGCACGGCGCGAACCGGTTTACCGCTCGCGGTGCCGCCTCCGTAGTCGTGCACGATCTCGCGGAGCGTCACGCCCATCGAGGTCTCGACGAGGCCGGGACGCTTCGCGTTGCCGGCGAGTTGAATCGGCAGCGTGCCGCGCGAATTTCCGGTCCCGAAGTCGCGGTAGAAATTCGCGCCGCGCTCGAGAATGATCGGCACGGTCGCGAACGAGATCACGTTGTTGATCACCGTCGGTTTGCCGAACAGTCCTTCAATCGCGGGAAGCGGCGGCTTGAAGCGAACCATCCCGCGGCGGCCCTCGATACTTTCGAGCATCGCGGTTTCCTCACCGCAAATGTACGCGCCCGCGCCGAGCCGAATCTCGATATCGAAGGCTACCCCGGAGCCGAGCAGATTCGTTCCGAGATAGCCTTTCGAATACGCCGTGGCGATCGCTTCGGTAAGCGCGCGTTTCGCGTGCGGATACTCGGACCGCAAATAAATGTAGCCATGCGCCGCGCCGACTGCGAGCGCGGCAATCGTCATCCCCTCGATCAGCACGAAGGGATCGCCCTCCATGATCATCCGATCGGAAAAGGTGCCTGAATCGCCCTCGTCGGCGTTGCACACGATATACTTCGGCGTCGCCGGCGCGTCGGCCGCCGTCTTCCACTTGATGCCGGTCGGGAAGCCTGCGCCGCCGCGCCCGCGGAGACCCGACTTGATGACCTCGGCGATGACATCTTCGGGACGCATCGCAAGAGCCCGACCGAGTCCGCGATATCCGCCGTGGAAAAGGAAATCGTCGAGCGAAACGGGATCGATCACTCCAACCCGCGCAAACGTGAGCCGGCTCTGCGACTTGAGCCATGGAATCTCGTCCGCGATTCCAAGGCCCAAACGATGCTCCCGGCCGGCCAGAAAATCCGCATCGAAGAGCGACGCGACGTCGGCCGGCGCAACCGGACCGTACGCGATGCGTCCCGCACTGGCCGCGACTTCGACCATCGGCTCGTGCGAAAACATCCCGCGCGATCCGTTGCGAACTATCTTTACGTCGAGCCCGCGGCGCGCCGCCTCACTTCGTATCGAGTTCGCGACCGTATCCGCGCCAAGCGACACCGCGCTGGAATCTCGTGGAATGAAGACGCTGACCGCCATCACGATTCCATCCCGCGCGGCGAAATCGCCGAAATGATTTCGTCGAAGCGCTCAGGCGTGACGCGGCCATGAATATCGATCCCGACGACGATCGCCGGTGAGCACGCGCAGTTGCCAAGGCAGTAAACCGGCTCGAGCGTGTAGCCACCGTCGGCGCTGGTCTGACCGAATTCGATTCCGAGACG
>JBGPNU010000174.1:0-7386 GCA_041487675.1 Binatus sp. (SeqCode) | reverse complement strand
CGAAACATTGCATTTCGCAAGGAATCACAAAATGGATTTTGAATTGACCGAGGGTCAAGGCGAGATCGTCCGGGCGCATCCGCTTGCCGATTCCGAGCACGTGCTCGGACTGCCGCGGTCACACTAGGTCCCCGTGTATGCGCAAGGGCGCGATCATCATCCTGCTCGCCGCGCTATGCTTCGGAGCCTACGTATTCTTCGCCTTGCTCGCAGTGGAGCCGATCAAGGTCGCGGAAACTCATTTGATCCGCAACGGCGACGATGTGTCGGTCGAGGGAGAGCTGCGCAATACGGGTGCGGACGCCGGGCCTCTTGAGGTTGAGGTCCGCTACTTCGATCGAAACGGGCGAGCGATCGGCAACGATAAGGTCGCCGTGAGGGGACTCCGCAGTGGCGGCGAATCTCACTTTCGGAGCGCGCAGCGAAAGCTTGACGGAGTCGCGGATTTCTCGATCTACCTGAATCATGGCCGCAATCCCTATGGAAATTAGCGGATCACCGACTAAACATTAAGTCACTTTTGATTCGCAAAATAAGCAAATCTGCGGATTTGAGTATCGGTCAGATTGCGAAATCTAAACAATTTGTAGGATTTATATCGGGTTTGGCCCTGTTGAAGGTTGTTCGACCCTTCCACAGGTTGTATGATTGCCTTTAAGTCATCTAGATGGTACTAACTGTAAGGGTTGAAATTCCATCAATTTGATTCGGGACGCGGATTATTCCTTTCCGCGCCACTTCAGCAAAAGGGGACAAAGATACATGGCACGCTCCAAGGAACGTAATTTCGGCCAGGTCATCCGCGAACGCAGACGGCAACTGGATCTTACGCAGGAAGAAGTTGCCCATCGCATCAAGACTTCTACCCCCTATATCGGCCACCTGGAGTCCGGCAAGCGCCATCCCTCTGACAAGATCGTGACGCGGCTCGCAGAAGTGCTCGGGCTCGATCGCCGCGATCTTTTCTTTCTCGCCAATCCGCGCGCGCAGGCGCTGCTTAGCCCCGAGGCGGAGTCCTCGCCCGCTTCCGCATGGGAAGATTTCAAGAAGAACGAACAGATGCGGCGCATCCACAACATCTCGAACGATGAGATGGAAATGCTCTCGCGAGTGGCGCTGCTCGGCGACGTGCGTTCGCCGCGCGACTTCATCTATATCCTGCACACCGTTCGTCACGCGGTCGGCAGATAATTGCGCGCGCCAGAGTCTCGATTGTAGTTCGCGACTAGAGGTAAGGACGCGGGAGGACTCCTCTCGCGTCTTTTTTTCATCGAGACGATAGATTCTGCTCTGGTCAAGGAGGCGGCGCGCGGGCTAAAGCTTCGTGCATCATGGGTGAACCAGCACCTTCGCCCCGCCCGCGCGAAGAAAGTTCGCGATGGCCCGCGCGCTACACGGTCGTCGCCCTGTTCTTCCTCGGCACCGCGCTGTGCTACATCGACCGGATCAGCATTTCAGTCGCGATAATCCCGCTCGCCCGAGAGTTTGGCTACGACTCCGCGGCGCAAGGCCTGGTGCTGTCGGCCGTCTTCTGGGGTTACATTTGGACCCAGCTCGCCGGCGGATGGATGGCCGATCGCTTCGGCGGCCATCGCGTGCTGGCGGCGGGCGTCGCGATCTGGTCGCTCGCGACTTTCGTCATGCCGCCTGCGGCGGCCGCGAGTTTTTCGGCGCTGCTCGCAGCGCGAGTGCTGCTCGGCCTTGGCGAAGGAGTCAATTTCCCCTCGATTCACAGCCTGACGTCGCGCTGGACGCTGCCGTCCGAGCGTGCGCGAGTGCTGTCGGTAAACTACAGCGGGATGTACGTCGGCACGGTATTGGCGCTGAGCGCGAGTCCTTTGATCATTCGCGCTCTTGGTTGGCCGGCGCTGTTCTACATCTCGGGCGCACTCGGCGCGGTGTGGGTGGCGGTCTGGATGCGGGTTGCGGCTGACTGTCCCGAGAACTCGACCCGCATCGGCGCCGAAGAACTGAGGCTGATCACGACCACGCGCACTGCCGAATTGCGAGCGATCCGCGTCCCGTGGGCCGCAATCGCCACGGAGAAAGCGGTGTGGGCGATTGTGGTCGCGCATTTCTGCTCGAATTTCGGCTTCAACATTTTGCTGCTTTGGCTGCCGACCTATCTGCATCACACCTTCAACGTTCCTCTCGCGCAGGTCGGCGAGTACTCGATTATTCCGTGGATCGCGACCTTCTTCACGATCAGTTTTTCGGGATGGCTGGCCGACGCCCTTATCGCGCGCGGTCTCGGTGTCGGGATGGTGCGAAAGTTGATGCAGAGCGCGGCATTTGCGATCGGTGCGACTTCGTTGCTGGTAGTGCCCTCGGCGGCTTCCGCGGCGATGGCGGTTGCGCTGCTCACGGTCGCGGCCTCGGCTAACGGCATCAGTTCCGCGGCCTTCGGGGTGAATCACCTTGACGTCGCGCCAACTTACGCCGGAATCCTGATGGGTATCTCGAATACCATCGCAACCATCCCGGGTATCATCGGTGTCGCCGCCACGGGAATGATCGTGCAAACGACCAAATCTTTCAGCGCGGTCTTTTATCTTATCGCCGCGGTCTATGGCGTCGGAATGTTCTTCTACCTCCGATGGGCGAGTGGCGAGCAGAAGATCTGAATCGCTCGCATCGCCGATCAGGCACACGGATTTAATCCGCGGGTGCGCGCCCAGGAATTTACGGTGGCATCTTCGGAGCGCGGCGGGTTATACGGAGAGTACGCATGGAGCCCGGGATGGATCAAAGCAAGCTCTCGCCGTATCGATGGGTGATCGAGATCCTGATGTTTCTTGCGTTTGTGAGCCAGACGATCACATGGCTCGCGCCCGCGCCAATTCTTACCCCGATCATCAAGTCGCTTCACCTCTCGCTCGGCAGCGCGGGACTGATCATCTCGATAATCGCGCTATGCATCTCGATCTTTTCGCTGCTTGGCGCCGTAATCTCGGAGCGGCTGGGCGCGCTGCGTGCGTTCCTGGTGGGAATCTGGCTGCTCGCGATCGGCCAGATTCTGAGTTCGTATTGCACCGCGTTCGGCGCGCTGCTGTTATGCCGCGTGATCGAGGGAGTCGGCTTCGGCGTCATGATCGCGCCGCCGGGAACGCTCACGATGCAATGGTTCGGCGAGGGGGAATGGCCGTGGATCAACATGGTCAACGCGCTGTGCGCATATATCGGGCTGACCGCCGTATATTCTCTTACCGCGCCGCTTTACCTGTCGCTCGGATCGTCGTGGCAACGCGTGGTGTTCGCGTACGGCGCTGCCGTAGCTGTAGTCGCGCTGCTGTGGACAGTGCTCGGGCGCGAGCGTCACGCGATCCGCGCCGTCGAGCCCGTTGCGAACGCACCCGCGCAGAGCTCGAACCTGCTCGAAGTGATCAAGATGCGCGACGTGAAGCTGATTGCGTGTGGACTGTTCGGCGGGATGTGGGTATTCCAGCTCTACACCGCGTTTCTTCCGGAGTATTTTCACACCGTTCGCGGCATGGACCTGAGCGCGGCGTCGTCGATGACGGCGGTGCTGCCGCTGGCCGGCATGTTCGCGTCGCTCGGCGGTGGAATCGGCACCGGAGTGACGGGACTCCGTAAACCGTTCACGTGGCCAGTCGCCATCTCGACGCTGGTCGGATGCGCCGTCGCGATTTCGATGACCGGCCCAATTTGGATTCGAGCGTCGTTGGTGCTGGTCGGTATTGGCGCCGCCGGATCGCTCGCCGCGCTCACCACTTTGCTGATGGAACTGCCCGGGATGACGCCCGCAAAGATGGGCACCGGACTCGCGTTCGTGTGGTCGGTCGGCTACGCGGGCGCGTTCGTCGCGCCATTCCTCGGTGGCGCGCTCGCGGCACACTACGGCCTGAAGGCAGTGATGCTCGGTTTCCTGGTGTTTCAGTTCTTGCCGATCGTGACGATGTATTTCCTTCCGGAAACCGGGCCGGGCCGCGCCCGCTATGAGATCGGGGCCGCCGCCAGCGCCGAGCCATCCGGCGCCTCGATTACGACTTCGTCCGCGGATGCGGCGCAACCTTGATCAGCGCCCGGTGCAGAATCCGATTGTCCGCGATCAGCCCCTCGAGCTTGACGTTGCGCTGATTGAAGCGAATTTTGCGCCCCCTGATGTCGGTGATTACGCCGCCGGCCTCGGCTATCAGCGCCGCACCCGACGCGATGTCCCATTCACTTTTCGGCGAGCGCGTAAACGTCGCGTCGCCTTTGCCCGCCGCGACCATCGCGAGCTTGTACGCCACGCTGCCGGTCGGGCTGACTTTCAGGATTCCATGAAATACCTGCCACTCGCCGCGCGCGGTCTCGCTCCGGCTCGCGAGCACGGTCGCGCGCTTGAGGACCCGGGTGCGAGTGACGTGCACCGGCCGCGCATTCAGATGACATCCCAGTCCGCGCGCCGCCCAGTACATCTCGCGCTTAATGGGATTGTAGGTCACGCCGAGGATGGGCACGCCCTCCTCGACCAGCGCAATCGCGACCGAGAATTCGGGAATGCCATTGATGAACTCCTTGGTGCCGTCGAGTGGATCGACGATCCACACGCGCCGGCATTGAAGCCGCGCGTCATTGTCCACGGTCTCTTCGGAGAGCCATCCGTATTCGGGAAACGGATCGCGGAGCAATTTCTTGATTGCGCGATCGGCCTCGAGGTCGGCCGCCGTGACTGGATTATCGTGTCCCTTCGATCCGACTTCGTAGCCGCCCCGGCGCCAATGCCCGCGCAGAATTTCGCCGGCGACTCGCGCCGCCTTTTTCGCCAGCGTCAGCTCGCGCTTCAAATCGTTGCCCGTGACCTTCGCAGCCGCTCGGGCCGAAGGCGCGCGTTTGGAGCCGCGCTTGCGTATCGCCGATTCGTCCATCTACACCTCTATCCTCACATTCGTCCCGCACATTCGTCAGCGCTCGATGCGCGAGCGGATCATGCACGAGCCGCGAAAATCCTATCCGCACCCAGGCTGCGATTCCATCGCAGCAGGTTTGCCGTTTTGTGAGCGCGAACCTAAGATGGCGAGCGGGGACCCGACTCGCCGGCGTGGAGAGCATCGATGGCGGTTATCGCGATCAATCAACAGTTAGGCAGCAGGGGCGTCGAGCTCGGCGAACTCACCGCGCGGGAACTCGGTTATCGGTTCCAGACCGGTGAGCAACTGATCGCCGAAACTGCGAAGCGCTTCGACGTGAGCGCCGAGCAGATGAAATTGTTTGAGGTGCACAACCCCCGTTTCTGGGAGCGGAAAGCCGAGAGCAGCCGTTACGTGGCGTACTATCGCGCCGTTTTCCTGCAAGAGGCCGCGGAAGATCGTATCGTCGTCGCAGGACGCAGTTCGGCGAATTTTCTACCCGAAGGCGGATGCGGCATCAGGGTGCGCACGATGGCGCCGGTCGCCGAGCGCGCCAAACAGGTAGCGAAAGACGAGAGTCTGACCTTGGCGGCTGCGGAAAAGCGCGTTCGCGATTTCGATACCGAAGTGAAGGCCCGTATTCAAACCCTATTTGGGCAGGATATTGACGACCCCGCAATTTACGATCTGGTTATCAACACCGCCCGGCTTTCGCTCGCCGCCCACGCGAACACCCTCGCCGCACTCGCGACTCATATCGACAGTGCGGGCAATCCGGAGCGAACGAAACTGATGCGCGACGCCTCAATCGCAGCCCAGGTCCATGCGGCATTGGTCGCGCATCCGAAGATTCGCGACGCGCAGGTCGCGGTCAATTGCTCGTCGGGCGCGGTGCGCGTGAGTGGACCCGGATTGGTGCCGCCGTGGGACGATCTGGTGATCGGAGTCGCGCAAACCGTCAAGGGCGTCGCGTCGGTCGAGGTCGGCGCCGAGGAAGCGCCCATCACTCTAACCACCAGCTAGCACATCGTCGATCGCGCTCGCGCTTACTTGCCCGCGTCGCGCCGTGCTATCTTCGCGCATCCGTTTTACCCGATGCGCCGACTTATCATCTTCTTCGCCACCGGAATCTATTCGGGTTACGCTCCGATCGCGCCGGGAACCGCGGGCTCGGTGGTCGGGCTGGTCGTTATATGGCTCGGGTTCGGGCCGCTCTGGAAGCATTCGCCCGCGCTATGTCTGCTGGTCTTCGCGATCGCGTTTGCGATCTCATGCTGGATTTCCGATCGAGCCGAGAAAATTTTCGAGCAGCACGACAGTCCGCATATCGTGATCGATGAAGTGCTCGGGATGGCCGCGACGATGTTCGGCAATCCACTCACGTTTCCGTACATGATGCTTGGATTTCTGCTGTTTCGCGTGGCCGACGTGATCAAACCGTGGCCGGCCAGTCTCGTCGATCGACGCATGCGCAACGGCGCCGGCGTGATGCTGGACGATTTGGCCGCGGCGATCTATGCGAATATTGTGCTGCAGATGATCGCGCGCGTGCTCTGAACGCCCGCTCCTCGGAGGGAGCTCTCGATGATTCAAAACGCTGTGATTCTCTCAACCGGCGACGAAATCACCACCGGCAAGGTTGTCGATACCAACGCCAACTACCTGTCCGACAAGCTCGCCGAGATTGGAATCGATCTGGTCGCGGTGATCACCGTCGGCGACGTGCCCGCTCGCCTCGAATGGGCGTGGCGGACGGCAATCGGAATGGGCGACGTGGTAATTTCGACCGGCGGAATCGGGCCAACCGCCGACGATTTGACCACCGAAACAATCGCGCGGCTGGCCGGCGTGAAATTATGGCGCGACGAACCGACCGTCGAACATATGAAGCGGCTGTTCGCGACGATCGGGCGTCCGATGCCCGAGAACAACATCAAGCAGGCAATGTTTCCCGAAGGCGCCGAGGTCATCCAGAATCCACTCGGCACCGCACCCGGCTTCAGGATGCCGGTAACCCTGAACAGCCACACCTCGAATCTGATCGTTCTGCCCGGCGTGCCGCGGGAGATGAAACCGATGATGGAACACTCGGTGATTCCGTGGATCGGCGCTAATCGCGGCACCGACAAGGTCTATGCCGTGCGCATTTTCCAGACTTTCGGAATCAGCGAGTCCGCGCTCGACGAGGCGGTCGCCGGATTGATCAAGCCGGAAGAGGCGAAGGTCTCGTTCCGCGCGAGCTTTCCGCAAATTTCGCTCAAAGTCAGAGTGGAGGGCGCGCCCGGAGAAGTCGATCGCAAACTCGACGAGCTGTCGAGTCGCGTGCGCGAAAAAATCTCGCAGTACGCGTACGCCGAGGGCGACGTCTCGATGGAGGAAGTGGTCGGGCGGCTCTTCGTCGAGAAAAATCTGACCCTCGCGATTGCGGAGTCATGCACCGGCGGACTGATCGGGCATCGCATAACCAACGTCCCCGGCTGTTCGCGATACTTCAAGAGCGACCTGGTCACGTACTCCAACGACGTCAAGGAGG
>JBGPNU010000173.1:0-7393 GCA_041487675.1 Binatus sp. (SeqCode) | reverse complement strand
TGCCGACGGTAAAACTCTCGACGAAGTTCCACTGACCGATTGCGTCGGCCCCGCAGCCGTAATCGATTTTTCGGCGCGCGCGGCGACCGACCCCGACGCGATGCTAAGCGTCGATGACATCAAGGCGTACGAAGCCGCCTACGGCCGGATTCCCGACGGCGCGATCGTCGTCGCGCGCTCCGGATGGGGCAAATACTGGCCCGACAAAAAGCGCTACATGGGTACCGACAAGCCCGGCGACGTTGCGGGGTTGCGCTTTCCCGGCTACTCGGCCGATGCCGTCGATTTCCTTCTCAAAAGTCGCCGCGTCGTCGCGATTGCGATCGACACCGCAAGCATGGATCCCGGCAACTCGAAAGATTTCCCGGTGCATCGGCTCTGGCTGGGCGCGAACAAGCCCGGCTTCGAGAATCTCGCGCACGCCGAAAAACTGCCGGCCAGGGGCGCGACGATATTCTGCATTCCCATGAAGATCGGCAAGGGAACCGGCGGTCCAACCCGCATATTTGCGCTGCTGCCGTGAGTAGTTCAGGGTTCCGGTATGAATGTTCGTTTATAATAGCTTAGCAGCTTGGGACTCCGGTAGGAAATCCATGCTAGACTGTGTACTGGAAATGGGTTGATCGCGCACTCATAAGGTAGAAAACTATACGACCGATGACCGAACACCGCGCCGCCGGCCGGAGAAATTTGGGATCCATGGCAGGCATGAAAACTGCTCACATGGTAGGAGGAAGCTCGTGCGAAGAAATGCAGCGTCGGTAATCAAGGGCCTGCTCGTAGCGGCTGCGATAGTGGTCGTCACCGCATGCTCCGGACAGCCACTCTCGACGCGAGAGAAGGGTACTTTCATCGGCACCGGTCTCGGAGCCGCCACCGGCGCGATCATCGGAGCGGCAGTCGGTAATCCGCTCGCGGGCGCAGCTATCGGCGGCGGCGTCGGAGCGCTCGGCGGATACGCGGTGGGGAACGAGATGCAGAACAATGAAACGCAGCAGGCGCAGACCCAAAGCCAGCTCCAATCCCAGCAACGCGAAATCGAAAATCAGCGCCAGCAGATTCAACAAATGAAAAGCACGAGCGAAACCGAATAGGAACCGGAATGACGCCGATGATGCGCAAAAGTGGGATTGTGACGGCCGCTATCGCCGTTGCCGCACTGTTTTTGGCCGCCGGATGCTCCGGGTCGCCGCTTTCCACGCGTGAGGAAGGCACTCTTGGCGGTGCAGGTATCGGTGCTGCCACCGGCGCGATTATCGGCGCCGCGGTCGGCGCACCCGGCGTAGGCGCTGCGATCGGCGCCGGACTGGGCGGAGTGACCGGATTTGCGGTCGGCAACTCGATGCAAAATCAGGAAACCGCCAACCAGCAGACCCAGGCCCAGATTCAGCAACAACAGCAGGAAATCGAACAACAACGGCAGCAGATCCAGCAGATGAAGGGGCAACAGGAAACCGAATAGCCCCCCGTTACGTACAGTCTTTGGATGGAAGGAGATTCTCTTATGCGCAAAAAATTTGGGGTAGTTGCGAGTCTCGCGCTGGCAGGCACGCTCGTTCTCGCCGGATGTTCCGGGCAGCCTCTCTCGACGCGTGAAAAAGGCACCCTCGGCGGCACCGCGCTCGGCGCGGGTGGCGGCGCACTCGTCGGCGCGGCAGTGGGCCATCCGCTCGCGGGCGCTGCGATCGGCGGTGTTCTGGGCGGCGGCACCGGATACGTAGTCGGCAACGAAATGCAGAATCAGGAAAACGCCAACCAGCAGACTCAAGCTCAGGTGAATCAGCAGCAGCACGAGCTCGAGTCGCAGCGCATGCAGATTCAGCAGATGAAGCAGCAGGGCGAGACCGAATAAACAGACCGCGCGGTTCTACAACTGAAAAGGCGACGCCGGATTCGGCGCCGCCTTTTTTTTCGCGTAAACCACGCCTCTCACATCGGCCGGCATAGTTTGCAGGCTCGGAGCCCCGCCTGCCCGGCGCATTGCGCATCCGCGAAAATCAGCATCCGCGACGAGTCCGCGCGCTTCGCCGCCGAGCATTCAGGGCGGCAGAAAATCCGCGTCTTGCGATGTCCCATCACGGCGCGCGCCGGCAGCCGCAAGTCGCGCCCGACGTTGAAGCCTTCCGCGCGCAGCAGCTTCACCTTGTTCTCCACGCCGCCACCGTAATTCCCGATTGAGCCGTCAGACCGAATCACGCGATGACAGGGAACGAAGATCGGCACCGGATTCGAGGCCATCGTGGTGCCGATCGCGCGCTGGCTGTTCGGATGTCCGACTGCCGCGGCCAACCCTTGATAGGTGATCACCGCCCCGGCTGGAACGGTTCGAAGCGAGGTGAGCGCGCGGCGCTGAAAATCACTCTCGACCAGGGTCAGATCCACGCGATGCGCCAGCACGGAGAGGTCGCCCTTGAACAAACGGTCGATTTCGGCGCCGACCCGGCGAGTGCTCGCCTCGTTCTCGATCAGATCGAATTTTTTCCGCAGCTTCTCGAGCGTCCGCTCCGCTCCATCCAGCGCCAGGAAGTGAATAGTCGCCAGCCCACGCTTGCTCTCCGCGATGAGCAAGCGTCCCACCGGCGACGGAATCACGCCGACCCGGGCCTCCGGCCGCCGAATCAGCTGCATGTCGCGCTCGATACCGCTCCGCGCTTCATTAATCATCGCGTCCAAAACTCCGTCATCGATCGGTGTCTGCTCAAGTCGTGTTGCGATTTTATTGGTGCTCATCATCGTCACTCATCGGCCTTCAATTTTCTAAGCGCCTGGTAAACGCTGGCCCGCGCGCTCTGGACCGAGCAATTCAGCGCCGCGCCGATCTCCGCGTATTCAAGGCCCGCAAACTTCCGCATCATCAGGGCTTGGCCTTGCTTTCCCGGCAGCCGCGCGATCGATCTCTTCAAATGCAGCATCGCGTCAGGTCCGCCGCGCGCCGAACTCGAGGCCGAGTCGCCCAGCGCAGCGCCGTTCGCCGATGCGTTCGTTATGACTCGCGCGCGGCGCATCCTGTCCCGGACGCGATTGCGGCACAGATTCGATGCGATTCGAAAAATCCACGGCCGCAGTCCGTCCTCGGTCTGGAGCGATGGATAGGCGCGATACGCGCGCAACCAGGTCTCCTGGAACAAATCCTTCGCGTCCTCGCGATCGCCGGTCGAGCGCATCAGAAAACGCATGATCTCGCGTTCCATGCTTTTGACCGCCTCATCGAACGGCGGCGGAATCCGTAGTTCGTATGCCCTGCCCATCACGATATCTATAACCCCACTCGAGTCGATTCGTGAATCGAGAGATTTGACACGCCCTCGCGATTGAACCGCAGCCGCCCCACGGCATTTCTCCCACGCCGCGATCCTGCAATGATTCCCGGTGGGTGCGAAACGGCGATTGCTGACGATCGCGAGGAGGACGTTATGGACCCGACAGTCTGGATTGCGCTCTGGGCGGCGTTATTTCTGGGCACTCATTTCGCGATTTCATCAGCCACGGTTCGGCCTCGGTTGATAAATGCGGTCGGTGCGCAGCGATATCGCGGAATCTACTCTGTGGTTGCGTCCGCGACGTTGGGACCGCTGATCTATGAGTTCGCGTACCACAAGCACGCAGGCCCGATGCTTTGGTATCTGCGCGCGAACACGCCGCTCCGATGGCTCGCGTGGCTGCTGATGCTCGTCGCGCTGATCCTTTTCGTCGCGAGTTTGTTAAACCCGAACCCGGGCGGACTTGCCGCGCCGGCAGGCTCGGGCGAACCGCACGGAGTGCTCAAGATCACGCGTCATCCGGGATTCGTGGCATTCAGCCTCTTTGGATTGGCGCACATCCTGATGAACGGATGGGCGGGCGATGTGATTTTCTTCGGGATGTTTCCCGCGCTGGGAATTTTGGGCGGGATGCATCAGGACGCCCGAAAGATTCGCGACCTCGGCGAACGTTACCGCGAGTTCAAGGCGAAGACCTCGTTCGTACCATTCGCGGCGTTAGTCAGCGGCCGTCAGCGATGGAACAGCGGCGACATGCCGTGGGCAGCGATCGTCGTGGGCACGGTTCTGACGCTTGCAATCGTGGCGCTTCATCCGACGATGTTTGGCGGCCAACCGCTGCGATAGACAGGACAGGCAGGCGCCCTAACGCGGTGGCGGAAGTCTGAACAGACGAGCGGCGTTCGCGACTACTCGCGCGCCGAGTGCGGCGGCGTCGATGCCTCGAAGATTGGCGAGTAGTTCGAGCGTGCGCTGCACGTACGCGGGCTCGTTGCGTTTGCCGCGATACGGCTCGGGCGCGAGATAGGGCGCGTCAGTCTCGACCATCACGCGATCGTCGGGGACGATCGATGCCGCTTCGCGAATCGGCGCGGAATTCTTGAAGGTGATGATTCCCGAGAACGAAATGCAGAATCCGAGTGCCAGGAACTCGCGCGCCGCATCGGCGTTTCCGGTGAAGCAATGAATCACGCCGCCGCGCTGCGGTATCGAAGCCTCGCGCGCGATTTCGACCAGGCGGCGCTCCGCGTCGCGGCAATGAATCACGATTGGCAAAGAGAGTTCGTGAGCCAGCAAAAAATGCGAACGCAGCGATGCTTCCTGCGCCTCGCGCGGCGAGTGCATGTAATGGAAATCGAGGCCGCTCTCTCCAATCGCGACAACTTTTTTCGACCCGGCGAGCGCGCGGATTTGGCTGATTCGCTCGGGCGTGCAGTCCCTTGCGTCATGGGGATGGACTCCCACCGCGGCGAAGACGTTTTCGTGACGCTCGGCGATTTCGACGGTCCGGCGATCGTTCTCGATAGGTCCGATTGCGCCGACCGAGATAAGTTGGCTTACGCCGGCGTCGGCGGCGCGCTCGATAACCGCCTCGACATCGTGACGGAACTTCGCGTCGGCGAGATGGCAATGCGTATCGACAACCGTTGTCATTGAGAAGAATTAAGCCGCATCAAGTCAGGCGCGCGCCTTTTTGTCGATTCTTGGAAACAGTGGCGTAGTCGGATTTACGCGATGCCCCGGCTTGATGCCATCGCCATATGGCGCTCGCGCGAGTTTCTCATCGACGTTGAGCAGGCCGAGAATCTTTTTCGATGTCACCGGCATGAACGGCTCCAGATTGTCGGCGATGACCCGAAGTCCCTCGACCAGGTTGGCAAGAATCTGCGCGACTCGCGGCATATTCGCGGAATCCTTGGCGAGTATGAACGGCGCGGTCGCGACGATATATTTGTTGGCGGAATCGAGCGCGTGCCAGATGGCTTCCAGAGCGCGATTGAACGCGAGATCCTCGATCAACGGACCTATTCGCGATGGCAACGATGCGAAGTTCTCGGCGAGCACCAGGTCCAGCGCATCAGCGCCCGCACCCGGCGTCGCGGCGATCTCGCCCGCGGAGTATCGCGCCGCCATCGAGAGCACACGGCTGGTCAGATTGCCAAGATCGTTGGCCAGGTCCGCGTTGAAACGATCGATCAGGCGGTCTTCGGTGAAATCGCCGTCGAGTCCGTAGGCGAATTCCCGGAGTACGAAGTAGCGCAGAACATCAGGCCCGATGCTTTTCTGAAAGCTCACCGGATCCTGGATATTTCCCGAACTCTTCGACATCCGCGCGCCGCCGAAATTCACGAAGCCGTGGACATTAAGATGCCGATAGAGCGGCAGCCCGACCGAAAGCAGCATCGGGGGCCAGTATACCGCGTGAGTCTTCAGGATATCCTTGCCGATGAAGTGCTCGGTGACCGGCAAAATTTCGGCGAGGAAGAAGTCGTCGGTTTTCGGCAGCTCGCTCAGATACGCCCAGAACGCGTCGTACCAGACGTAGGTGACGTACTTGTCGTCGAACGGCAGCGTGATTCCCCAATCGAGGCGCGCCTTGGGACGCGAGATGCAGAGATCCTCGAGCGGTTCGTCGAGCATCCGGAGCGCTTCGTTGCGATAGCGCTCGGGCCGGATGAAGTCGGGATTCTTTTCGATCTGCCGGCGAATCGTCTCGCGGTATTTCTCGAGCTTCAGGAAATAGTTGCCTTCCTTGATAGGCTCGACAGGCCGGTTGTGCACTGGGCAGATGTTGCCGGGCAGCAATTCCTTTTCGGTGTAGAAACGCTCGCACCCGACGCAGTAGAGCCCCTCGTAATCCTTGAAGTAGATGTCGCCGGAATCGTGCGAACGCGCGAGCATCTTTTGGACGAACGCCTGATGCACGGGGTCGGTGGTGCGCACAAAGAAATCGTAGCTGATGTCGAGTCCGGCCCATCCTTGTCGAAACAGCGCGCTGATATTATCCGCGAATGCTTTGGGATGCAGACCGGCGGCGTCGGCGGCGCGCTTGTTCTTGTCGCCGTGCTCATCGGTGCCGGTGACGAAGGTCACGTTTGCGGCGCCGAGCTTGCGCCGCTGATAGCGCGCGAACGCGTCGGTGGCGAGCAGTTCGTAGGCATGCCCGATGTGCGGCGGTCCGTTGCTATAGATGATCGCGCTCGTGATGTGAATGCGGTCTGCCATCAGGGGATCGAGGATAGCGGGAGACGTGATATCACGCGACTCGATTACAGACCGAGCAGCGCCCGAAGTTTGGCTGCTACTTCGGCAAGAGCATTCTTCGGACATTTTCCGAGATGTCTTACCGTACGGCTTTTCCAATCGACGGTTTTCAATTGATCGACCAGGATGGCGCCATTGACAGGCAATCCGGCCGGAATCACGACCTCAAAAGGATAACCTTTTATTTTGGTCGTGATCGGGCATACAACCGCCAAGTCTGTTTTCGCGTTGAACGCAACCTCAGTCAGTACAAGGGCGGGACGTGCGCCGGCCTGCTCGCGTCCGAGCGCGGGATCGAAATCAAGGTCGACAAAATCGCCGCGTTCTGGAACGTATCTCGCCGTGGCCGATTACCAGGTTTCCTTGCCAACCGGCTTGCCCCAATCGACCAATCGATGGCTGTTCTTCGGCGTAATCCGGTCGACGAGCTGCTGCAAATCGTATCGGAGCGATTCAGCCGGAGTTACTATCAGCCGGCCCGCCCGAACCTTCAGGTCGACCACGGTGCCTTCCTCAAGCCCGACCGTTTCCGCAAAAGCGGCAGGGATGCGAACCGCAAGGCTGTTGCCCCACTTTGAAATCGTTTGCATAGATATGTTTCTACAATGTGTAAACGCGCGGGTCAAGCCGGCGGCGGGGATGCTACTCCGGGCGGGAGGCGACCAAATCTTCGAGCGTCACTTCGACGACGCCGCCGTCTTCCTCGCGCTGGATCAACACGGTCTGCTTCAGGATGTTCTGGCGGATGACTTTGCCGTCGCCCTTGACGCATTGCACGCGCTTGCCGAGGTTGGGCAGCGCGCGCTTGAGTTCGACGTAAGTGGCGTACTCGTAACGCAAACAGCACTTGAGCCGCCCGCACATCCCGG
>JBGPNU010000172.1:0-7415 GCA_041487675.1 Binatus sp. (SeqCode) | reverse complement strand
GTCATTGATGCTGAAGATCGTTCCGCTATCGTGCTTGCCGCCGGTGAGCGTCGTCCCATACAAGACCGACCCGTCGAGCGTCATCGCATTATGCCGCGGATTGTTGCCGTCGGTTTTGGCGCCGGTGAACAGGTGATCGATTGTGTAGTTCGATCCGGCAGGGTCGATATGGAAGACGATACCGTCGCTATTGCCTTTCGCGGTCGTAGTCGAAGTGCGGCCGAACAGGAATGTGTTGGCGAAGGTCAGCGATCCTTTCGGGTCAGCGCCGTCAATGTTCGAGCAGCTTGTGCCGATGCTCGAGCCGAAACCGAACGTATAGATGAGGCTGTCGGGAAGCGTCGCGGCGGGCTCGGTCGCGATGCCGGGGTCATCGGCGTGCGCAATTGCGGGCGCAATTATGGGAACGATAAGCGTCACTTGAATCGCGAGCATCGCGGCCGGCGTGAGCATCCATGTACGAATCCAAGTACGACGGGTGGTCGAGTCAAAATTCATATGCCTCATTGTCCACGTTTCGGATTCGGACTGCATCAGGGTCGGGCGATGTTCTCGTATATAAAATCTACGCGATTTTGTAAGTAACCAGCGCGTCGGCGACGAGCGCACCCGAATCGTCGGCGATCTCCACGCTTAGGCTCGCGATCCGTTTACCTTTGCGGCGCACTTGGGCGCGTGCGACCAAAGAGGACTCCGTCGCGAAGCCGGTGTAGTTCACGGTCATCGAGACTGTGGCGCTGCGCGTCGTCTCGTTAAGGCTCCAAACCGCCGCGCATGCCGCGAGATCGGCGAGAGTGGCGATCGCACCGCCGTGAACGGGCGCCTTCGGTCCGCCCTCGTTGAGAAGAGCCAAGTTGAACGGCATCCGCACGACAGCGCCGCCGCCCGCGGCGGACTCGATTTTGAGGCCGAGCAGAACGGCGAAAGGCGCTTTTTCCAGCGCCCTGATGAGAGCGCGGCGATCTTCGATAGGCATCGCGGGTTATTCGTGCAAATTATTCCTGCAGACCGATTCGCCCTGGAAGTTCCGCGAGATCGGCGATCACGATGTCGGGCGCTGGAATGCCTTCGGGCAGTTCGCGATCGCGGGTGCGAATCCACGCGGAATGCATCCCGACTCCTTTGCTGCCGAGCACGTCCTCGTGGGGGGTATCGCCGACGAACAGAATGTCCGCGGGCTCGAGCCGCATCATCTCGAGGATCTGTTTGAAGATGAGCGGATTGGGTTTTCGATAACCGGTATCGGCGGAGATTACTACGGCGTCGAACAGATCGCGGATCCCGGTGTCGTCCATGATCAGGTGGCCGGTTTCGGAATCGTCGAAGTTCGAGATCAACCCGACTCGCAAGTGCTTCGCGATTTTTTTCATCGCTTCGATTCGCGCCGCCGGCGCGCTGGTGACTTCGCGGACGCGGCCCATGTGAGTTTTGCGGAGATTCTCGGCGAGCGGGGCCGCTTCTTTGTCATCCAGGCCGAGCAGCTTGAGCGTGCGGGTGAATCGCTCGAAGCAGGTGACCTCGAGCGCGTCGCCGCGCGCCCGCTCGGTAAATATCTCGTTGTAAACCGAGGCGTGCGCGGTCATGAATGCCTCGCGGTCGAAGCGCTCGCCAAGCGCGGTTTGGAGTGCGGGGAACAGCAGCGGCGTGGTGCTGCGAATCTCGCGCCCGCGCCATTCGACCAGCGGCAGGCCTTCGGGATTCCAGTTAACCAGCGTGTCGAAGAGGTCGATTACGACCGCTTTGTACCGATGCTCACCCACGCGACGTCAACGCTCCCGAGGTGCCGACAATCGCGGCAAGGTTCAGCAACAGCACCACGCCGTTCAGGATTACCGACATCCGATGCAGCTTGTCGAACTCCGCCTTGCGCACCGGGTCGGGGTTCGCTTCCTCGGTGACGGTGCGGATCGCCTCGACCCGCGGACGAATAACCGTGCCGGCGTAAAAGGTCAGCCCGAGCGCGATTGCGAGCGCGAGCGTGGTGCTGCCCCACCATAGCCGCGGCGTGCGCACCGCGGTGAAATAAATCGCGAGCACCAGGCTTACGGTGCCCGCGATGTAGCCGAGCATGTAGTACTGCGGAAAAAGCGCCCGGATCGCCTGGCCGGCCTCCGCGCGCGGCAAGCTTGCGAAGACGATTCGAGTGGTGAAGAACGAGAAGAAAACGATTCCGCCGAGCCAGCATGCAATCGCGACCAGGTAAACCGACAATATTATAAGCATTTGTTTATGGCGGGATTTCGTTAAGGCGGTTTCGAGTATAGTTGCGTACTAGTTGAGCCAGGGTTTGGGCGCGCCGGGAAGCGGTTGCCGTTCGGAAAAACCGGCGTCCACGCCATGCCATGCGAGGACCCGCGATTCGCCGAACTGCCAGCACAGAAAGACGACTTCGTCGCCGGCATCGTACGGAAAATCGATCAACCCCTGGTCGATATCCTTGAGGATGCATCCAAATGATTCGATTTGGCAGGCGGCCTCGGCCATGTTGGCCGTGAATGATCGCAGCTCCGGATACTGGCCGACGACCTCCCTGAACTCGGAGTGGAGAATCGAGGGATCGGTGACGGACAACTCCTCGACCCGTGCGCGCAGCGAGGTTGCCTGCATCTGAAGCTGACGCATCAGAATTTCAAGACGCGGAATCAGCTCGTTGGCTTCTTCCTCGCTAAATAGCTTATCGAACCTGATATTAGGCAACGTTTCCTCGTCAGTGGCGCAAGCCGCCGACCGTGATTACCTTCTTCTAAGGTGGTTACCTTGTCTGCATCGCTACCGTATATTACGGTGAATTTTGGGTCGTGTGAAAGCGGGGCATGCGCGGCGGGGTTTCCCTCCTTAAGAGGTTCGAATTCCTATGGCAGATAAACCGAAAGGGGAAAAGCGCTTTGAAATTGAAGAGGACCTGAGCAAGGCCGAGATTCCGGAGGTCCTGCCGGTGCTGCCGCTGCGCGGCATCGTCATCTTCCCAAGTCAGATTCATCCGTTCCTGGTTTCGCGTCCGTCGTCGTTAAAACTGATCGAGGACGTTGGCCAGACCTCGAAGATTATCGCACTGGCGGCGCAGAAAAATCCCGAGGACGAACATCCCGCGCCCGAGGGGCTGTTCCAGCATGGCACCGCGGTGCGCATCCTTAAGATGTTGCGCTACCCCGATCAGAGCGTTCGCGTGCTGGTGCAGGGCCTCGCGCGAGTCCAACTCGGCGAGTTCACGCAGCGCGAGCCGTACTTCCTCGCGCACGTCACGCGGCTCCCCGAGTCCACCGCCTCGGACAAGGAAGTTGACGCGCTGCATGCGCATCTGGTCAGTCAGTTTTCAAAGTTCGTCTCGCTGGTGCCGTACCTGCCCGACGAATTGCAGGTGATGGCGATGCAGGTGAAGGAGGCCAGCCGGCTCGCCGACATGGTCGCCTCGTACCTGAAGATTGCAATCGAAGAGGGGCAGGATCTCCTCTCGACGCTCGATGTTCGCGCGCGGCTGGAGAAGCTGATCGCGATTTTGGGCCGCGAGATCGAGATGCTCGAGCTGGGCCACAAGATCCAGTCGCAGGTTCAGACCGAGCTCAACAAAAATCAGCGCGAGTACTACCTGCGCCAGCAGCTCAAAGCGATTCAGAAGGAACTGGGCGAGGGCGACCCGCGCACCTCCGAAGTCGAAGAGATCGAAAAGAAAATCGAAGAGGCGAAGATGTCGCCCGAGGCGCGCAAAGTCGCCGACAAGGAACTCGAACGCCTTAAAATGATACCGCCCGAGTCGGCGGAGCACACCGTGGTGCGCACCTACCTCGACTGGCTGGTCAGTCTGCCCTGGGGCATTTCCACCGAGGACAACCTGGATATTCGCCACGCGCGCCAGGTGCTCGACGAAGATCACTACGATCTCGAAAAGATCAAAGAGCGCATCCTCGAATTCCTCGCGGTGCGCAAGCTGAAGAACGACACCAAGGGCCCCATCCTGTGCTTCGTCGGACCTCCGGGCACCGGCAAAACTTCGCTCGGCAAGTCGATCGCGCGCGCACTCGGGCGCAAGTTCGTGCGGCTGTCGCTCGGCGGAATCCGCGACGAGGCCGAAATCCGCGGCCATCGCCGGACTTACATCGGATCGCTGCCGGGCCGCATCATTCAGGGAGTGCGCAACGCGGGCTCGAACAACCCGCTCTTCATCCTGGACGAAGTGGACAAGCTCGGAATGGATTTCCGCGGCGATCCGGCGTCGGCGCTGCTCGAAGTGCTCGATCCCGAACAGAACAACACGTTTTCCGATCATTACCTCGACGTGCCATTCGATCTCTCCAAAGTGCTGTTTCTGACCACCGCCAACGTGCTCGATCCGATTCCTCACGCGCTTCGCGACCGGATGGAAGTGCTCGAACTGCCGGGCTACACGGAAGAAGAGAAGCTGCAAATCGTGCAGCGGCATCTGGTTCCCAAGCAGCTTCATGAGAACGGGCTCGGCGATCGAAAGATCGAATTTTCCGAGGAAGCGCTCCGCGAAATAATCCACAGTTACACGCGCGAGGCCGGACTGCGTAACCTCGAGCGCGAAATTGCGCGGGTCTGCCGCAAGATCGCGCGTTCCATCACCGAAGGCGAGACCGCGCCGGAGCGCGTAACCGGGGCCGACGTGGAGCGCTATCTGGGCGCGCCGCGCTTTTTCTCCGAAGTTGCGGAGCGGACCCAGGATCCGGGAGTCGCGACCGGGCTCGCATGGACGCCCAACGGCGGCGAGATCATGTTTATCGAGAGCACCCGGATGTCGGGGCAGAAGGGCCTCACGCTGACCGGATCGCTCGGCGACGTGATGAAGGAATCGGCGCAAGCGGCGCTCTCATATGTGCGCACGCATGCCACCGAGCTCGGAATTGCCGCCGACTTTTACGACAAATCGGACATCCACGTTCACGTGCCGGCGGGAGCGATCCCGAAAGACGGGCCCTCGGGCGGAGTGACGATCGCCGCGTCGCTCGCATCGTTGCTGAGTGGCCGCCCGGTGAAATCCGACCTCGCGATGACCGGCGAGATCACGCTGCGCGGCAAAGTGTTGCCGGTCGGCGGAATCAAGGAGAAGGTGCTCGCCGCGCGGCGCGCCGGGATCAAGACGATTATCCTGCCGCGGCGCAACGAGCGTGACCTCGAGGATATCCAGCCCGAAGTCCGCAAAGAACTCGAGATGATTTTTGTCGATACCGTCGATGAGGTCATTCGCCACGCACTCCGCGACGGCGACCCGGTCCAACCGCCCGCGGAGCCCGCGCCTGCACGCCCCGAGCGAACCGTGCTCAACTAGGCGTAACCGCCGATCGGAATCCAAATCATAGCCACTAACGCGTTGACATGCGTTACGTGACGCGTTACGGTTCGGGATGATCCGGTCGATCCGCCACAAGGGACTGAAACGCCTTCACGAGGACGACGACCCGCGCGGCGTGATTGGGGAGCATACGGAAAAGCTGCGCGACATTCTCGCTCGGCTCGATGCTGCCGGTGCGGTTGCGGATATGGACTTGCCCGGCTTGCGGCTGCACCTGCTCAAGGGCGAATTGAAAGGCTTTTGGGCAGTGACGGTTCGCGCCAACTGGCGGGTGATCTTTCGCTTTGCCGGCCGCGACGCATTGGACGTCGATTATGTCGATTACCACTGAAGAAGGAGGCCAACCCATGCCGATGAAAAACCCGCCACATCCCGGCGGCTTTGTGCTGCGCCAGTGCATCGAGCCGCTGGGCTTGACTATCACGGAGGCCGCCGCCGCGCTTGGAGTCACGCGCACCACGTTGTCAGAACTGGTGAACGAGAAGCGCGGGATTTCTCCCGAAATGGCCGTGCGATTGTCCAAGGTCTTCGGAGGCAGCGCCGCAAGCTGGCTTACGCAGCAGGCGCACTACGACCTTGCGCAGGTTCACGCGGACCGCATCAAGCTCAAACGGCTGGAAGTGGCTTAGAACAAACCGCTTTGTTCACTCGATGTCGCTCTTACCGATGTTGCACCTGCTGCATTCGTCGTCGAAGGGGAGGGGGTTAGGGGTTAGGTGACGGGGGTTAGGTGAAAATCGCGATTGTTGCCGCGGAAGCGGCGCCCCATGCAAAAGCCGGCGGGCTCGCCGATGTGATCGGTGCGCTGCCGGGCGCATTCAAGGCGATTGGCCACGAACCCGCGCTGATCGTACCCGGCTACGCGTCGATTTTGAGCAGCATCGACGCGGCGCCGGTGGCGCGTAATCGCTCGATCCGGCTGGGCGATGAAATCGAGCGCTTTTCGGTCCTGCGCGCGACCGATCCGCATGGCGTGCCGATGTACCTGATCGACCATCCGGGATTTTTCGCACGCGCCGGTATCTATGGCGAGCACGGGGTGGACTATCCCGACAATCTCAAACGCTTCGTCTTCTTCAGCCGCGCCGCCGCGTTGGCCGCAGCCGAGGTAATCCGGCCCGACGTGATGCACGCGCACGATTGGCATTCCGCGGTCGTGCCTCTTGCGATGCGCGCCGACTTGGGCTTGCGCGACAAGTTCAAGGACACGCTGTCGATCTTCACGATTCATAATCTTGCGTTCCAGGGAATCGGCAAGCGCGAAGACTTCGCGCTGCTGGGCGTCGATCCATCCTACTATTCGATCCGCTTTCTCGAATTTTACGGCCACTTGAATCTGATGAAGGGTGCGATCGTGCTCTCCGACGGCGTGTCCACGGTGAGTCCGACCTACGCGCACGAAGTGACCACTGACCCCGAACTTGGCTTCGGACTCGAAGGCGTGCTCCGCGACAAGGGCGGGCATTTCGCCGGAATCCTGAACGGCGCCGACTACCATGAATGGGATCCGGCGGCCGACGGCGACATCGCGGCGAGATATACGGCAAAAAAACCCGAGGGCAAGCGGCTATGCTCGCGCGCACTGCGCGACTGGCTGAAGCTGCCGGACCGCAAAGATTGGCCGATCGTGGGGATGGTCACGCGGATGACCGCGCAGAAAGGCGTCGATCTGCTCAAAGGAGCGCTCGAGGCCGTGATGCGCCTGGACTTGCAGCTCGTCATGCTGGCGAGCGGCGATTCCGAACACGAGAAATTTTTCAAAGATGCGCAAGCGCGATTTCCTGAAAAACTTCGCGTCATAATCGAGTTCAACAATGCGCTCGCGCATCGAATCCAGGCCGGCAGCGACGCCTTCCTGATGCCGTCGCGATTCGAGCCGTGCGGACTCACCCAAATGTACGCGCTGCGCTACGGGGTTGCCCCGGTGGTGCGCGCTACCGGCGGGCTCCGCGATACGGTCAGCGAGTTCGATCCCGCCAAAGGAACCGGCAACGGTTTTGTATTCGAGAAATTCGCGGCGATCGAGATGGTCGCGGCGCTCGGCCGGATGACGGCGATGTTCAGGAATCGGACCGCGTGGCGGAGCCTGATGGCCAATTGCTTTGCC